>JBBDXJ010000015.1:0-54095 GCA_040902445.1 Cyclobacteriaceae bacterium
GAATGGAGTGAAAATGACGACAAGATGGTAGAAGATTACATGGAGCAATGCCGGGAGATGTTTGAAAAAGCGGGCTTTACGAATATCAATGCGAATGATTCCAAGTCGCCCCCGGGCGCAGATATTCACGAGATGGGTGGCGTACGCATGGGGCATGATCCAAAAACATCTTTGCTCAATGGCTGGAATCAATTGCATCAGTGCAAAAACGTGCTCGTAACAGACGGAGCATGCATGACTTCAACCGGTACGCAGAATCCTACCCTGACCTTCATGGCCATCACCGCCCGCGCAGCTAATCATGCTGTGGAGGAGATGCGAAGGGGTTGAGAGGTTGAAAGGTCTGAGAGGTTGCGCGTTGGCAGACTTTCTGAAAGTTCCCTCCACAGGAGTCCTTTGGACAAACTTTCAGAAAGTTGCGGGCAGGTTTGAGGTTGGGAAAGTTTGAAAAGTTTAAATTTCTAAATTAAGTACCATGGAAATCAAGAGCTGAGAGAAAAGTGAAATAGCCGCACACACACACTCACGATTGACGACTCACGAAAGAACTGGCAGTGACCAATCTATGAAATACAAAAAAACAAGTCGCACTCACCACTCACAATAACAAACCAACTAAATAAAATGAAAAAGCACTATATATCAATCCTCCTCATGGCCGTGATGATCGCAATGTTTGTATCAGGATGTGCAAAAAAGCCACTATACACTGCCCCGCTCGGGGTACAGGCTTACACTTTCAGGCATAGTTTCCCGAAAGATGTAGCCGCAACGTTGGACACCATCAAGATGATGGGCTTCACAGAGCTGGAAGGCGGAGGTGGCCGGATGGCGCCGGAAGAATTCCGGAAGATGTGTGAGGAAAGAGGTATCAGCATTCCCGCGACGGGAACCGGTTATGAGCAACTTGTTAAGGATCCGAAGGGTGTGGCTGACCGGGCCAAAGCGCTGGGGGCTAAATATGTTATGACCGCCTGGATACCCCACAAGAATGGCGAGTTTAATTTTGAAAATGCAAAGAAAGCAGTGGAAGACTTTAACGCTGCCGGAAAGGTGCTGAAAGAAAACGGGATCACCTTCTGCTACCACGTGCATGGATATGAATTCTGGCCACATGAAAACGGTACGTTGATGGATTATATCATCACTAACACCAACCCTGAATATGTTTCTTTTGAAATGGATGTCATGTGGACGCATTTCGGTGGTGGCGATCCTGTCGCGTTGCTTAATAAATACAGTGACCGCTGGAAACTGATGCACCTGAAAGATCTGCGCAAGGGCACCAAAAAAGATCGCACGGGGTTAACTCCGGATGAAAATGATGTTCCCCTGGGAACGGGCGAATTGGACATCCCGGGCATCCTCAAGGCCGCTAAAAAAGCGGGTATCAAACATTATTTTATTGAAGATGAAAGTCCTGCCCACGAAGTAAGCAAGGAAGTGCCGCAGAGCATAGCGTATTTGAAAAGCCTGACGGAATAGCGTAGAGACAAGGCATGCTTGCCCGTCCGAAGCTTTAGCGAAGGCGGGCCTTGTCTGTATTAATGAAAATCTTTCAGGATTTTCATTAATACATTTTCCTCTTTTGTGAGGCCTGATTTGTTGTCGTTTTTTTCGAGCGCATCGAGTTCTTTGAGGTATTTTTCCAGGTTATTCTCTTCGTATAACCGGATCAATCCAGGGTGTACATAATACTTCCGGCATACAGTACGGGTATTGCCCAGTTTGTGACTCACTTCATCCAGGGCCATCAGTACATTTTGTTTGCACATTGCCTGTGTTAATGCCTGGCCCATGGATTTAAATGACCTGAGGCAATTGAGGGAGCCAGCCCAGAGGCGGAAATCCTTCGCGCTAAAGTCCATGCCTGAAGCTTCCTTGATATATTCGTTCACCCGGCCTGAATCGATACTCCTTCGCGAACCATCTTTCGCATAGTACTGGAACAATTCCTTGCCGGGAATATCACGACATTCCTTTACGATCTTAGCGAGCTTTTTGTTCTTGAGGGAAATATCGTGGTAAACGCCTTTTTTTCCCTTGAATGAGAAATTCAACTCGCCACTTTTAATAACGACATGTTTGTCTTTCAGCGTGGTAAGTCCATAAGAGCCATTCATCTTTTCATATCCATAATTACCAATGCGGATGTAAGTGCGCTCCATCAGCAGAATGACCACTGACAATACTTTCCGCTCACACAATTCCGGAATGGAAATATCCTTCTCCAGTTTTTTTCTCAGCGTAGGTAATGCCTTTCCGAATTCATACAGGCGGTGAAATTTCGTTTCGCTTCTTACTTTACTCCACAGGTTGTGATACCGGTATTGCTTTCGGTTGCGAATATCCACACCGGTTGCCTGGATATGACCGTGGGGATCAAAACAAATCCACACATTCGCCCAGGCAGGAGGGATAGCCAATTTTTTTATCCTGGCCAGCGTGTCATCGTCAGCAATAAGCTGATCATTGAAAGAGTAATTGAATCCTTTTTTCGCAGGGCTTCTGGTGATACCAGGAATATTGTCACGAACATACAACAGGTCAACGGCAGCCGCAGCCTGCTCATAATCTTTATCGATTGTGAGAAACTCTTTGTGTGACAAATCCAATTCAACAGCCTCGGCTTTCATTTTTAGCGGCTTTCGGAGGTTGGTATATCCCGGCATTTGACTAAAGGTAATCATAATACCTTAATCGCCTCCAGGGGATTAAGCCCCAAAAGGGCCAATCCGGGCCCCCATTCTCACTTTTTGATCCAACTGCCATTATTTAAAGTTTAAAAACATACCACTGCTACGGCTGTTGGCATTGGTTTTATGCAGGCTAAGGCCGGAAACCTATATTTTGAAATTATATATACAAAACCGGCCAGTTTTGTTTGATTCAATGGAATTAATAGCTGTTACTATCCTCAGCCGGAACTTACGCCCTCTGCTTAAGAGTAGGGCTTTTTGGATTCGTCCCTCAGACGGGCTGTGGACCACTGCCTAAATAATTTGAGTTAAATGCAAAAATTCATTTCCAGTGCTTTAAAGAAAATTAATGGCTCTTACTGGTTAAGATCAGGGTCGTTTACCTTCATGAACAAGGTATTCATCACCCTGTTCGGATTTGTAAATTTTTACATTCTCATCCGGGTATTATCCAAAGAAGATTTCGGCGCATGGGTACTTTTCATTTCCATTGCAAGCCTGATGGAATTGATCAAGCATGGATTTGTCCGCAACCCTCTCATCCGTTTCCTCGCCATGTCACCTGGCAATGAGTCATCCAGTATTCAGACCGCCTCATTGGTTCTGAATATTATCGTTGGGATACTGGAGGTAATTGTGCTCTTCCTGTGTGCTATCTATCTCAGTGATTTCTGGGATCTGCCACAGCTTAGAACGCTTTTCATGATCTATATGATCTCAACAGCATTGTTTGTTCCGATAAATCATTTTGATGTTATCCAGCAGGCAAGAATGCAGTTCAAAGGCACATTCATCAGCAATTTTATCCGCCATTCGGGATTATTTTTATTCGTCACAACCGTTTTCTTTTTGGGGTTCCGGATCAGGCTTGAACATCTGGCCTATGCGCAAATGACCGCAATCTTCCTGTCGGGATTTGCTTCGTTCAGATTCGGCAAACCGTTTTTAGAATTCTCCGGAAAAGTCGATTGGAAATGGTTAAGAGAATTGCGCAGTTATGGCTTTTTTACGTTCGGCACCAATGTGAGTTCAATGATCTCAAAAAACATAGACAGCTGGATGTTGGTAAAGTTAATTTCCCCGGCCGCCGTGACCATCTTTAATCCCGCGCTGCGTATTGCCAATCTGGTAGAAGTTCCCACTGAAACGCTAACCTCAATTCTGTTCCCAAAACTTTCCCAGCGGATCGCAAATGAAGGTCCCCAGGCAGCCAGGTACCTTTATGAGAAAGCCGTGGGAACGATCACCGCCTTCATGCTGCCCATGGTCTTGTTCTTTATCGTTTTCGCTGAACCTGTGGTGCGGTTTGTTGCGGGGCCCGGGTTTGAACAAACAGTTCCCATATTGCAGATTACCATGTTGTACGGTTTAATCATTCCTTTTAACCGCTTTTTAGGGATAACGCTTGATGCCATTGGAAAAGCCAAGACCAATTTTTTGTTTGTTGTCCGCAACGCTGTCATCAATATAGTCTCGAACTACTTCTATATCAGTTATTTTGGAATTATGGGCGCTGCCTACGGAACCCTCACAACCTATGTGATCGTCATGATCCTCAATCAGGTGTATTTGCACAGGTACCTTGACGTACGGCTTCGGAACGTCTTCCGACATCTCGTTGAATCTTACGTTAAAGTTTTCTGTACAGGTGTCAAAATTCTACGCCAGGCTTTTTAATAGCCACGCGGTAAATTTTTCCGGGAAAATTCAGGCTAATACTACTGACGCCAATTGGCGAATTCTAATCGCGCGGGATTTTTAAATTATTTCCTCCAGTGGCTGAGATCCCGCTGAAGGAGCGCTTCCAGTTTACTGATGTCTTCCGCAAAAAAATGCTGGAGTTTTGTTTTTGTTCCAGGGTTAATGCTCATCCTGGTGAGATTCTTTTCCTGGATCTTTTGCGCTATGCGAATACGTGTCTCAGGGGAGAAAAGTGTTCTTACAATTGGTTGGGCCAGTTTGCGCGCCATATTTCCCTCGAAAAAGAACTGATGGATCCATTGGGATTTCGGCTTGCCTGACATATTGTATCGGATCTCGGTGTTAACATCAAAATCCGGATCGACCTCCAGGAATCTAAAGATGTCGCGAATGGTTTGCTGTGGTCTTTTTTCCAGGTCTTCTGTCAGGATTATCTTTACGGAATTGAAATTTGCGAGGATTGCCTTGACCGAATCATGGTACATGCTCACAGCGGTATAGTGATAGATCAGCTCCCAGTTATTGCTGATCCGGTTCGGTTCTTCTTTCAACCCATCCTCGAAGGAGAGATCCTCACGCAGGTCCCGCACCAGATGCTGATACGCCGAAAATGCCCGCTTAGCCGGATTTCTTAACATGATGATGATCCTGGGGTCGCCCAGATATTGCTTGATCACCGGAATACTCCTTTCATAAAAATACAATGTATCCGCACTGGATTCGCCAACAGCCTTGTAGTCTTCAGCCCCCTCAAAAAGTTTTTGATAGTCCTGAAAGTTTTTTACGTACCAGGCCTCGACTTTGTGATCCCCCGGACCATTCAATGGAAATGGATTTACCTGGCTGGTAATAAAACGCGGCTCCTTTACCTTGCTCATAAAGATCTCCGGATGTTGCTCCAGGTATTTATGCAATGACGACGTGCCGCATTTCGCAGCGCCGACTATTAGGAAATTGGGTAATTTTTTACTCATGATTTACAAGCCTTCTGACAATTAGTTTGAACGTAGGTAAAGTTTTAATAGGTTTCTCTTTTGTATCGGACGAAATATCTTTCTCAAAATTTTCTGGTGTCCGAGGATACGGCTCCTTTCCTAACCCTTCTTTAATTCATATGCCAACGAAGGCGCGGATTATCTTCAGGCAGGATTTATTTTGAAGTCGATGACGCATGAACACAGGCACGAGGAAGCGCCGGTGCGAAGGTGGCGGAAAAATCCATTGCATTTATTCGAGGTAACTCAAATAAACCATTGTGAAAAACATGAAAAAGGTAAATGCAGTAATGATCAGCCATCCGGGCCATTTGGTGTGTTCCGTCTTATACCATAGATAAACTCCGGTAATGGCGAAAAGAATCATCGAAAGAGCTGACAGATCATAAACAAATGCCCATACCAGGTAATTCAATCCGCCGTGATAGCCGTGCAGGCGATGAAACTGATGCATGGTGCTGATGAAGTTTTTCTTTTTGGTTGTCACCTTTACGGAGTCCGACCCATGCCGCACAATAACCTGGGATTCCGTTCCCGGATGCCGGAAGTCCAGGACCGTCTGAGTATTATTTTTGCGGATTTGATATTGCCCATTGATTTCAAAATTACTTCTTAACAACGCGATCAATGTGTCACCCGAATGCCTCTGTATTCCCGGAATTTCCTTAACAACGGATGTAACTGAATTATCCGTTCTTTTAAAGGTCTCCTCAAAGATCATGATGAAGCCAGTAATAAAATACATCAGCACAAACACGGTAAGGATGAATGCGGCAAACAGGTGAATCCTTCGTATAAGGTTGAACATATTTATCCGGAATAATATAATTGAAGCATCCAGGCCAGGCTGAGGATCAGGCTGATCAGGAGGGTGTACCAACCCGTTTTTTTATCGCGCCTTCCATTATACCATATATAAATTCCCAGGAAAACTGAGAAGACCACGAGTACCACCGTTATCCGGGAATACCACTTCCAGGCGTGCATAAAAATTGAATTGGGTACGGCGCCGGAGCCGTGCATAGCGTTAAATACTCTCCAGAATCCCTTGGGGATCTCCTGAACGCGCGCGATATTATCTGTAAAAGTATAATCCACCACATAACGTTTGCCGGGATGTTCCAGGGCAAAATGAAAAACTCCGGTAGAGTCGTGCCACGTTTCCCAGGGGAGAGGCCATCCGATCAAAAACAATGAGTCACGTATGGTTTCCGAGAGCAGAAGGTCATCCTGAAAATTGTTTGTGAGCCTTACGGGTTTCGACCATGTTTGTGGTCCCTCATCATTGCGCATAAAAGAAAAATGATGATTGAAATCTAACGAGCTTGTTCCCAGAATGATGAGATACCAAAAGCAAATAAGTCCACTGTACAAATGGATCTTCAAAAGTAGATTTCGGATTCTCATGAGCGGACTAAGGCCGGGGGAAGAACCCTGTTATTGCCTGGGCGTCGGCATTTCGAATATTATTCTTCAGGGTCTGGCTTGCGCTGATTTGTTTATCCTGATCACCTGTCAATCGTGATGCTTCCGCTAAACCCACCAGTGACTGATTTCTGCCGGGAGCTTTTTGCAATGCTTTTTCAAAGTTGGCAATGGCATCCGCTGGCCGATCGATGGCGAGCAGAAATTCGCCGCAAAATTCATTTGCCAGTTTAAGTATCTCAGGCGGGCCGAAGAAGTGACCGTTCTCTTCTTCCAATTCTGTCGCCCTTGTGAAATGTGCGCTTGCGACTGAAAGATCTTTATTCATAAAAGCAAGGAGACCATTTAATTCTTCCGTGAGAATAGTGGCCTGGTTGATACCTGCTTTGGAAGGAATCGCGTTTGAGTATGCGCCACCTTTGCATTGAGCAATACCCTCATTCATCACCTTCATTTGTTCTGCCCCCTTAATATCGCCTTGAATTTCAGCAATAACTTTTTTCAGGGTGATCTGATCATTATTTCTAAAGGCGATCAATCCTTTTACAAAGCGGTCGAGGGCACGGATCTCAATTCTCAGGCCTTCGATCTTAATTTCCTCTTTTGCCAGTTTGCTTTGCCAATCATTGGTTTCAATAAGGTAATGACCCCTCATGATCACAAAGTGTGTACGGGCAGTAGGGGAGGGTAAGGCGCGGGTAAAGGCCAGTTGATTGTTTAATATTTCCCGGGCTTTCTTATATCGTCCCTGTTGCAGGTAGCCGTATTCAAGCCACCAGTGGCCGTGATAGTTCAATGCATCATTAGTAAGCTTCTTTGCCTCCTTGCGATCAACACCTGCGCGCCAGGAGATTTCATTGGAACGGACTACATCATCCCACAAACCCAAGGCGAGATATATATGCGAAGGCATGTGCAGGGCATGGCCGGAATAACTTGCCACCTTTGCATAATCGTTCGCCTGGTCCCACGCACGTTTGGCAAACTCCGGATGGTCTTCGGAATGAATAAAATAGTGAAGCGCACCCGGATGTTTGGGATTTTCTTTCAGGATCGCCCCGGCAACTTCCGCGGCCTGATTGCATAACTCCTGATCCCATCCGCCGGCAGATCCTAATAATGATAAAGCATAGAAAGCAGCGATATCGTGATTGCCCTTGTATTTTTCGTAAAGGGTTGCCATGAAATCCGCATAGTCTTTATCGCGCGTACGTTTATTTCCATCACCGTAAAGAATGTCAAGTGACTTCAGGAGATCTTTATCAAGGGAGGGAAGCGCTTTGGTATTTGCGTTCGCGGCCTTCTCATAATTTTTAAGAACCTCCCTGGCGCTGGAGACATCCTGACTCAGCCAAACCGGATGGTTGTAGGTCATTGCTTCGCCCCAGTAGGCCATAGCAAATAATGGATCCTTGCGCTGTGCTTCGCGAAATATTTCAGCGGCGTCGGGATATTCAAAGTTGTGCAGGAGGAGAAGTGCGCGTTCAAAATCCTTCCGCGCAGCCGGATCCTCGGTGCTTCGAACGATCCGCTCTCTCCTCGAATCAGCATGCTCCGTGTTGATCTGATCAGAAAAAATCCATAGTAGGATGAATGTTAGTATGGTCTTCATAAAGCGATCCGAAATTAAGGGATATTCCCCGCGAAAACAATTGTCGGTACGACCTCTCCAAACCTGAGCGCTCATTAGATGCCCGAATAGTAGTACCGATTAAATGTACTCAAAAGGACACCTCTCATTCACATAAGGTGCATTAATATAATCTACTGATTATTAATTGATTATTCAATAACAAGTTGACCAAAAATCTAAGTGATGTAAGGTTTATGCTGTTAATTTATTTCAGTTTATGCCCTGTAAAAGTAGACGGGCTCGGGCTGCGCGGCTCTCCCTCTTTCAAAACCGTCATATACAGTGTCATTATTCCTGTAATCTGCAGTGCATAAATAACCGCGAAAACCATCAAAAACAAAGCCTGCCAAGGCAGTACAGATTGCTTTGAATTTTCCCCAAAGTACCAATGCCGTCGAAGAAAGAATGGCTGGGAAAGGTTTCACGCGCAGGTAATAAATATTCCCTATGGTATCGGAAATATGTATAATGCAAAAACATACAGCTCATCTTATGTCGGAATCCCATGCAGAAGAATATGACGGCATCATTCTGGGTGCTGGCCACAACAGTCTCGTGCTCCAGGCGTATCTTGGCAAAGCAGGTTTAAAAATCCTTTGTATTGAAAGACGCTCTGTTGCAGGAGGTGGACTCTCCACTGAAGAAGACCGCAATCACCGGGGCTTTCTTCACAACACACATTCGTTCTATCACCGCGCCCTCAATCAGATGCCGTGGTATAGGGACCTTGAATTGGAACGCCATGGGGCTGTGTATATGGAGCCTGCATTAAATGTCGCGTTATTGCTTCGCGACGGAAGGTCACTTGAATGGTGGACAACCTTTGAGAAAACAGTTGATTGCTTTGCGCGCTTTAGCAAAAAGGATGCAGCGACGTTGCGTCGTTGGCGCGAAAAATTCCTGCCCATTGTTGAAAAGATCCTTGTACCTGAAAGCCAATCTCCTCCCTTGCCACCAGCCCAACGGCTGGCGTTACTTGAAAAAAGCGCGGACGGCAGGTTGCTGCTAGAAACAAGCACCTTGTCACCACTGGAATTTGTTTTAAGGGAGTTTGAAAATCCTACCATTCAGGCGGGGCTCCTTTTTTTCAATGGACTGAGAGAAGTTGACCTGCGCTGCAAAGGATTCGGGCATCACATCCCAGCATTGCTTGCGAGCACGGGAAAGGCCCAGATCTGCAAAGGCGGTTCGGCAAACCTTGCAAAAGCTCTGGTCGCAGCTGTGGGAGAGAATGGGGGCACGGTCAAACTTCAAACAGAGCCAAAGAAGATCCTAATTGAAAACGGAAAAGCAGTGGGTGTCGAAACCACAAGGGGAGAAATTTTTCGTGCCCGACATTTTGTATGCTCGGGTTTAAATCCCCAACAAACTTTCCTTGAACTAATCGATGAATCTTATGTTGCTAAAGGTTGGCGCGATCTGGCCCGGGATTATAAATATAATCTGCTTGCTCCGCTCTTCAGCCTGAATCTAAATCTGAACGCGGCCCCAAAATACCGCGCAGCTGAAAACAACCCGGATCTCGATCAGGCATTCATGGTGATCCTGGGACTTGAACACTTCGATCAGTTTCCGGAGATCGTTAAGCATCATGAAACAGGAACTATTCCGCCTACGGTGATGTGGGGGACTTGTCCTACAGTGTTCGATCCTTCGCAGGCACCGCCTGGAAAACACACGGCATTTATGTGGGAAAAGCTTCCTTATAATTTACACGGCGATCCCAAAAACTGGGATAAACAGAAAGATGCACACGGCGAACAAATGTTGGAATTGTGGTCACAGTATGCACCCAACCTGAAAGACGAAGTGATTGACTGGTTCACAAAAAGTCCGCTGGATACCGAGCGAACATTTCCAAATATGAAAGGTGGAGATCTACTTGTCGGCGCGCTTTCAGACGGGCAAACGGGTTATCATCGACCTTTTCCTGGTGCCGGACACTATCGCGGTCATGTAAAAGGTCTTTATCTTTGCGGATCTGCCAGCCATCCGGGAGGAAACATTACAGGACTACCGGGATACAACTGTTCACAGGTGATTTTTTCAGATTTTGGAATAGCCCCTAGCCCCTAAATCCCCTAAAGGGGACTTTTAAGTTTTGGCCAGGGCGTTTCGGAATTTGTCGAGAAGGGCAGGTATTTTTGTTTTAGGATCTCCCTGGCCGAGGGTTTCAAGAGGTAAGTATCCACGGAATCCAGATTTTTTAATGAGGCTGATCAGTTTGTCGGCATCAACATCAACTTCTTTTCCCTTGACAAATACTTTCTCCTTGATCTGCCAGGTGACTGCATACTTTATGGTCTGTGCTATTTCATCATACGGATCTGTTGTGCGAAAACTTCCGATGTCCAGCATAAGTCCGTACCATTCGGATTTGATGGCTTCCATGATCTCGATGGTATCCGCGGCGGTTTTGATAAAATCATCGTGGTTCTGGAGGGCAACGACCACACCATGGGCTTTTCCGTAGGCAATACATTCGCGGATGTCGTTCAGCATCCATTCAAGTACCTGCGTTCTTGAATATCCTTCAGTCTTTTGATTACCGGAAAATATCCGGACCGTCTGCGCTCCGATCTTTTCGGCCGCGTCAATCCAATTCTTTACGAGTTGAATGCTTTCACGGCGTTTGGCAGGGTCGGCGTGGGTAAAATCATTGCGAACACCTGTTCCGCTGATCTCAAGGCCCAGACTGAAAGCTTTGCGCTTAACCTTATAGAGATAATCATCCGCGGGTACGTTCGGATAGCCAGGAAAGTAATAAGCGGTGATATCCACAGCAACCAAACCTTTTTCAGCGGAAAATTCAAGCATATCGTCAATCGTCATACTTCCATTGAGAAGTTGCGTGTTGAATGAGTACGCATTCAGGCTCAGTTTCAAGGAATTTGTTTTATCCGTTGCTTCTGACCTGAAGTCTTTTGCATTAACGGCACCATTGAATAAGCCGGCAGAGCTTATCACCGGAACGGACATTAGCGCCTTAATGAATCTTCTGCGTTTTGGATCTTCATTGCTGTGGGACTTCATAACTTTGATTTTAGGATGAACACAAACAACCTTCCGTCAAGGGGTGATCAGGTGTATTTAAAGGCACGATAAGCTAGAAAGAATTCTATTAAGTTCATATTTCGCAGGCTGCGTAATAAAATAAATAATTATCTTTCATTGCTCATAAATTCAGTTGGAACAAGAATTCAGAATTCTAACCTCACTAAACCCCGAAAGATGATCATCCTGCTCTTCGTACTCATAGTCTTAGCCCTTATTGTTATTGCCATCATTAGATTTGATATTCATCCCTTTCTTGCACTTTTTGTCGGAGCTATTATCTATGGGTTATTAACTGGAATGTCATCTGAACTGATTTTGAAGTCCATCGCTGACGGTTTTGGTGGGGTGATGGGAAGGATCGGCCTGGTGATTTTGCTGGGTGTTATCATCGGGACTTTTTTGGAGAAAACGGGAGGGGCCCTGGTCATTGCTCAAAAAGTCCTTTCATGGATCGGAGAAAAATCCGTAATGCTTGCCATGATGATCACCGGATGGATTTTATCCATACCCATATTCGGCGACAGTGCTTTTGTGATGATGAATCCTATTAACAAATCGCTGTCGTATAAAGGCAAGTTGCCGTTCGCGGCAACCACTGTTGCTTTAACATTGGGAATTACGGCTAGCCATTCTCTTGTTCCGCCTACGCCCGGTCCCATTGCCACCGCAGGTATTCTCGGTGCCGATCTCGGAATGGTAATTTTTTGGGGAATAGTTGTCAGCATTATCGGATTGGTTCCGTGTTTTTTCTATGTAAAATATTATGTCGCCAGGTTTCCGCTCGTCCCGCAGGTTGCGCACGTTGAAAAAACTTCCTCAGTGAAAAAATATCCGTCCCTGGGAAAATCCACACTGCCCATTATTATTCCGTTACTGCTGATCGTGCTAGCCTCCATCGCAAATTATCCTACCCATCCTTTCGGAGAAAATGCTTTTTCCAACTTATTGATATTTGTAGGACATCCTGTGATCGCCTTGCTGATCGGCGCCTTTCTTTCTTTTTTTCTTCCGGATAAGTTTGATATTAAATTGCTCTCTTCCACCGGCTGGATCGGGGATTCTTTGCTCACTGCTGCACCCATCATTCTGATCACGGGCGCCGGAGGGGTTTTTGGAATGATGCTACAGAATTCAGGCATCGCTACGCTGGTGAGCAGCAACATGGCCAACATCAACTGGGGACTGTTTCTTCCTTTCCTGATGGCCCTCGCGTTGAAGACCGCACAGGGATCATCCACGGTAGCGATGATCACTACTGCATCGATCGTGGCGCCTTTGCTTCCAGTCTTAGGATTGGATACCGACATTCTGAAAGTATTCGCGGTCCTTGCGATCGGTTGTGGCGCAATAGCTGTCTCGCATGCCAACGACAGTTTCTTTTGGGTAATGACTCAAATGTCAGGTATGAACATCAAAATGGGCAACCAGACCCACAGCCTCGGAACTCTTCTGCTGGCGTGTAGCTGCATCGTTGTACTGTATATCTTTTCGTTTTTCATTTAGGTATCAGAAGCATTCAGCTAAAGCTAGAGGCAATTGATAACTGAATTGATTGAACCCAACGTAAAATTACCAGACCACCCGGAAATCCGGCACCCGGCACCTATCTCGCAGTCCATCCTCCATCAACGGTCAGCATAGAACCCACCATGTAGTTGGCGGCATCGCTGGCGAGGAAAATTGCAGCGCCCTGAATTTCTTTTAATTCAGCCCAGCGGCCAAGGGCGGTGGCGCCTACGATGAAATTTTTCCCCTCCTCCGTGTTTGCGATAGGCGCATTCATCTCGGTGAGAAAAGGTCCGGGACAAAGAGCATTGACGTGGATGTTGAATGGAGCCAATTCCAGTGCGAGGGCCCGTGTCATTTGCACAACGGCGCCTTTACTTGATGCATAAGGCGTTCGGTTTGGAACTCCTACCAATCCAAGGGTGCTTGCCAGGTTAATGATCTTTCCCCGGTTTCTTTTTTTCATGCCGGGTACCACCGCCCGGCAGCAAAGCCAGGTACCGTTCACGTTGACGTCCATCACTTTATTAAAATCTTCCGGCGTGACTTCATCTATCGGACCTCTGATGTTGATTCCCGCACTATTGATGAGGATATCGATTTGTCCAAATGCAGCGATCGCCGCTTTGGCCATAGATTCCGTCTGGGTGCGGTCTGTAATGTCTGCGCCAAATGACATTGCCTTCACTCCAAAATCAGAGCTTAATTCCTGCGCCGCTTTAATGCCTTCTTCAGTGTTGCGGTTCACGAGCATTACTTTGGCCCCCGCAGATGCAAGACCTGCCGCCATAGCATATCCTAGTCCCTTGGATCCTCCCGTAATCACTGCTGATCTTCCGCTCAGATCAAATTGTTTAATGCCGGGAAGTATTTCTCTGCTCATGCTCGATGTATTGATGTGTTGAGGTGCCGGGTGCTAGTGAGTAATCATACTTTTTGCGCTAACCCATTCCCAAATCTGATTCACTGTACTGAAGTGAGGCCAGGATATTTTGTTCTTCGACTTCAAGTCGTTCCTCATCCTTTAAATGGGACACAGAAGGTAGCGCTGGCTTGTAAGGGTTCGTTTTAACTATCCGCAACGTTCGGGCTAGATCCTGGGGAGTAACATCCGGAAAGGTAGGCCAGAAGTCGTCGGTCAGGCAGGGGATCTTTAAAGGATCGCGTGTGATCATTTCGAGGTTAAACTTTACCGTCGGGTTATGCTGTTTGCAAATCGCGAAGATCTTCTTTAAGTCGACGAACCCGGTTCCCAGAGGAACTTCAGAAAGCAAAAATCCATTTTCGTATTCGTCCACCCCCATATCTTTCACATGAGTGGTGAATACGTAAGGCCCCAGGGTTTGTGCGACCTCCACAGGATCTTCCAGCAATGCGACGTTATTGCCAAAGTCCAGCGTTGCGCCTACCCATTCGCTGCCGAGGTTTTTCAGGATCTCTACCAGTTCGGTTGCCCTCCAGTCTTTGTGGTTTTCTATCGCCAGCTTCATCTTGTGTTTGCGCGCGACAGGTTCTGCCAGCCGAAGGAATGCAATGGAATTCTTTTTAAACACATTAAACTCTTCCAGTGAATGAAAATTCTCATATCGTCTTCCACTCAGGCACACGCTTCGGATGAGATCGGCTCCCGCCTCCTTTCCAGCCAAAACTTCTGCTTCAAAAACAGCTACTTCACCCGCGTTCTTTGGCAAGCCGATGGACCCTTCGAGGAAAAGTCCAAGCTTTTCCCGCCTGTCGCGGACCTTTTTTGCAAAATCCTGGCTCCAGTTTCGCACCCCTACCTGCACACCGCCCGAACCAATTTTATGACAATGTTCGATCAGCCCGATCGCATTTGAAAATCCGGGAAACCTTTGACTTTCTATTTTAGAATTCCACCGGATCCCATAGGAATGTACAACAATGCCCATGCGCATACCTTTTAAAACACCCGGCAAGTGCAGAAAAGGCAAGGTCATCGCCGCCCTGGAAGTCGTTTGCAAAAAGTCCCGTCGGTTCATAGATATTGAGTTGATCACAAATTAGTGGGAAATAGGGAAATAAGGAAATAAGGGTATAAGGTATAAGGGCAAAGAATCCGCGTCAAAACCTATTTCTTGGCAGGGGTGATCAGATTTACAGTCTCCGCAGTGTCTTCCGCCAGCCGGCGGAGACGCTGCGGCTTCGAAGATCAAATTTCAAGTCAACTCCGATTACCGAACAATAGTGCACTTCAACCGCGGAGTCCCTGAGACAGGAGACTCCGCGGAGACGAATTATTAATTTATCAAAGCATTTCTCAAAGGTGGGGTTCTCACCACTGACCACTGACCACTCACAACTCACATTCATTTGTTGACATGCGCATTCAATTCCTCCGCCGTCCACGGCAGAACTCTTCCCTGGTTGGTAAGACGGATCGTTCCAACGCTACGTCTGGTGACAGCACCTGCCTGATTGCCCCACTCATTGCGGATATAGGTGAGGATAGACGCAACAGTGCCATCATCAAGTGTAGAATGACCGGGCATCACGGGAAGTATCTCCGGCTTGTCATAGCGCTTTCCCCGAACTTCAAGGGGACCTTCAATGCCGTGCAACACGATTAGCGCCAGCCTTTTTTCATCACCCAAAACCCATTCAGAACCTTTGAGTGGCGGCGCGAACCGATTTAGACCTTCACCATCATTTCCATGACATGCTGAACAAGTGCTGAGATAATATTTTCTTCCCAGCGCGAATTGTTGTTTCCCCTGGTCATCCAGCGGATTTACTCGTTGTAAAGTGTCACCGGCAACTTCAGATCCCTGCCATTCAAATAATGAAGCAAGTCCCTGCAGGTGGGTAGCGGGTACATCAAGATCCTTTCGCCTTAGAATTTCAGGTTGTGCCGTGAGTTTCAGAGGTTTGACCTTCCCGCTTAGTCCCTGGATCGACATGCCCGTAAGGATGGTTTTTTGCTGCCATCCAAATGCGCCGCTGTCAACATCCAGCAGCGATAATAATTTTTTCAATTCCCGGGCGTCGCGGTTTCTGGCAATCGAACTGGTAAGCATCTCAAGAAAAATCTCCCGCGCAGGTTTTTGCTCTTTCCATTCGGCTGTTCTGAGCAAGGTCTGCATGAAAACTAATTCCTGGTTGTGGATACTGCTAAGAATTGCATCCCGGATCAGAGTCGATGTATCGTAGCGCGTGGCAATTCCTTTCAACAATTCATGCGATGCTTGCTCTGTCAAAACTTCGGCTGCGAAAGCCATCTGCAATATCTGTTCGACAGGCGCGGTCTGCCAGTTTTTCAACAGCGACTGCTCAAGCCTTGTGCGTACATTTTTATCCGTCGCGGCAAAAGGTTCCAGTAAACGAAGGGCGGTGGTCTTAACCAGTGGATCGGCATCGTTCAGCGCCAGAAAAAGAACGTTGGCATTCAACTGATTTAGTCCTTGCAGGGTCCACAATGCGTGGAACCTCCCAAGATAATTTTTGCCCTTGAGCGCAAGAGCGGTGAGGGGTTGACGTATACCAATATCCCGGCGCTCTACCAGCAGACGCTGCGCGATATCCCGGTACCATCCGTCGGGATGAGAGAGATAGTCGATCAGCTGAGGACTTGTCAGGGCAGATAATTTTATCGCTTTTGGAGGCATCCAATTCTCCGGGATGATCCTCCATATCCTGCCACGGTTAATGGGCAATTCAAGTTTTCGCGAAAGAGTTTGTTCGCGTAGGTAAGGTGTCACGTACGCCTTGTGCTGAATAAGACCTCTGTACATGTCGGCAACATAGAGGGCGCCATCAGGACCTGTTGCCATATGGACAGGACGAAAGCGCTCATCCGTTGATGCCAGAAATTCTTTTCCCGGATGCGGATCACTTGCGGCGAGATGCAGCCCCTCGCTTTTGATAATGTTTCTTTTGATCAGGTTTCCTGAAGGCTCACATACAAAGACGTTGCCGTAAAATTCCTCAGGCAGCGCTTTGCCCCGGTAAACGAATGGTGAACATGCTGCCGTAAATTCCTGTAACTTTTTCTCTTCATCAAGAATACCGGGTATGTATCCTCTGTTCACGGCGGGGGTGGGGCGGATGGGGTAGACCCTGCGATCAATAGCGAGACCGTGGTCAATACCCGAGACAGGTGTGTGGTTTTTATTTCTTGCAAGGTAATTCGGAGGCACAAGGTCGGCGTGGAGCTGAGACCAGTTGTAATTATAAAATAAACGTCCGGCATCGTCGTGACTGATTCCCCATTGTCCCCGGAATTCAGTACTGTCGCGTGTCCAGGCACCATCGGCGAACCGGTAGCGGAAGCGTGATTTTGCGTTGTAATACCAGTTGTCGATCCCGCGCCAGAGTCCGTTGCCGGAATGTTCAGGCAATGCACTGCCCGCGTATTGCGGATCGATGAGGGTCTTCGAATCAGCTCTGAGGTCTCCATCCGCATCTTTTGTCAACCACAATGCTTCCTGCTCGACTACGAGTGCGCCACCCGCAACAACAGCCAGGGCACGGGGCATGATCAGGCTGTCCAGGTAAATAGAGCTGATGTCCATCACGCCGTCATTGTCAGTATCTTCCAGGACAGATATTCGGCCAACAGGTTCACGCTCGCCTTCGCCATCAATGGTTGGCATATAGCCGCGCATCTCAACCACCCACATTCGCCCATCGGCGTCAAAAGTAAATACTACAGGATCCTCAACTAAAGGTTCAGATACAACCAATTGAATTTTTAAACCCGGTTCAATTTTGAAAGAACTTAATTCTTCTTCGGGGCTTTGTTCGGGAGAAGGTCCTTCCCCTGCACCAGGGGCATCACCGGATGAACACCCAATCACGCCTAATAGGACAATTGTTAGAAAAAAAACAATTGACTGTCTGGAATAACTAAATGTCTCTGCTGCCCATCGGCGCAGGGTGCACCTTTGGAATGCAAACAACCGCGGATACATCTCTACCTCTAAAGTTTATTTATATCAGGACGTACCCATGGTTTGCGGTAGGGGCGCTGGAGCAGGTCGTTTGCTTCCCTGTCGTCCACTACCTGGCGTTTGGAAGGATCGTACACAAGGGGTCGTCCCACCTTCATGGATAAATTAGCCAATATGCAACTGGCTGTGGAGATATGTCCCTCTTCAATGTCTGCAACCGGTCTGCCTTTTTCAGCTATGGCTTTCATAAAATCCAGCATATGAAGGCGGGTAGCAGGGGCTGCATTGAGTTCAATTCTTTCTTCTGTGAGATCCTCGGGATATTTTTCTTTTTCGTAAACGACATCCTTGTGGATCTTCTGACCATCTCCGACGGGAGTAAAATCGTATTTCATGGTGCTTCCGCGCAGGGTTCCTTTGTCGCCGTAAAGCGTAAACGACCAGGGATATTCAGGATCGGCGGCAGTGCCCCACGTACGGTGCTGCCATACGCAATTGAGGTCGTCGTATTTAAAGATAGCTGATTGAGTATCCGCGATATTTGACTTGCCTTCTTTTTGAACGTATATCCCACCCGTAGATGAAATGCTTTTTGGCCAGCCGAGGTTCAGGAGCCAGCGCACTGTATCAAACATGTGAACGCACATATCGCCGGTGATGCCATTGCCGTATTCCATAAATGTGCGCCACCACCTTGTATGCGGGAGTCCATCGTAGGGGCGCAGGGGTGCAGGTCCTGTCCACATTTCGTAGTCCAGGAAATCAGGCACGGCCTGTGGAGTGAGCGGACCATTATGTCGCATATGGAAATAACAACACATTTCAACATGCTTTACAGTTCCCAGAAGACCAGAGTCGATAATATTTTTTTTTGCATCGATCAAATGCGGGGTACTCTTGCGCTGCGTACCTACCTGAACAACACGGTTGTATTTTCTGGCTGCTGCAACCATTGCTTCACCTTCCATAACATCTACACTGATAGGTTTCTGAACGTACACGTTCGCGCCTGCTTTTAAGGCATCGATGGTTTGCAGCGCATGCCAGTGGTCAGGTGTGCCGATCAACACAATATCAAGTTCATTTTCCGCCAGCAGTTTGCGGTAGTCGCCGTAAAGCTTGGGAGCCTTGCCGGATTTTTGGCGCTGTTTGACAATGGCAGAAGCTCCAGCCAGCATATTCTTGTCAACATCACAGAGCGCTACCACTTCTACAGGAGCAACCTGTATGAGGCGAAACAGATCGCTCTTGCCATACCACCCCGCTCCGATTAAAGCTACGCGCAATGTTTTTTGCGGATTGATAATGTCCATGCCACTGGCGCCAAAAGTTGTGAGGGCGAGGGATGCGGTAGCACCCTGAAGAAATCGGCGGCGGTTTATATTAAAGTCCTTCATTTTATTTGTTGGTGTCTGGTTAATAATGATCTGCGATACTGCAAGCGAACTAAATTAGGCCTAATAAAATTCTTTGGCAAGCGGTCCGGGCGTTTGATCCAATTCATATCGTTAATCGTTGGTGAAGGATGATATTGACTCCCTGCATGGGGTCGGTTGTTTAAAGAAAGCACTCTGCCGTGAACCTCGTGCTGCAAGGCATAAACCTGTGCTCCCAACAATACTAAAGGAATACTTAGGGATGTTTTCACCGCTTTTATCTTCAGCCTAAAGTACAACGCTTTTTTTTGACAGGCAAAAAATTGAATCTCTTCATCTACCCGCTTGCGACGCAGCTTCTTTATTAATATGAGATCTAGTTAAATAACGCCAGTTGAGATTGTAAGGTCGGGGTGGGCATCTTGTTTCTCTTCATCGGAAGGAAGCGGCTGTTAGTGTTTCTGACATGATAAAGGCGCGTTTCTTTATCGCGTGAAGCGATAATGATCTCCGTTTGACCAGCTACTTTATTAAAAGCGTTTTTTACAATCCTTGGTGAATTGTTATCTCTGGAAAGGTGGGAAAGGAACAGGTGCGTCATAAATGCCGGCTTGTGTCTGGCAAATAATTCAAGTGCCTGTTCATTAGACAGATGTCCCTTGTCACCGCGAATGCGATTCTTTAAATACAACGGATAACTTCCATTTGTCAGCAGAGTGTTGTCATAGTTGGCTTCCAGGAAAGCTGCGTGACATTGCTGGAAGTGCTGGATAACATGTTCGCATGGAGAACCGATATCTGTGAAGATACCAACCTTCACTGACAAACATTCCACGACAAAACTGTGCGGGTCACAAGCATCATGGAGTTTGGGAAAAGCGGTGATACAAAGGTTTCCAATGGTGACGGGATCATAGGAGCGAAGTTTGACGATGAGGTCTTCCCTGATCTCCAATCGTCCGTGTTGAAATGTCTCAGGGGTGATATACACCGGGATCTCGTATTTTTTTGACAGGGCGGAAATACCATGGACATGATCTCCATGTTCATGGGAAACAAAGATCGCCTTTACCTTTTTTATGGATAACCCTACTCGCTTTAAACGTTTTACGGTCTCCCGGCAAGACAAGCCCCCATCCACTAAGATGGCTTCTTCCTGATTTCCAAGGTAATAACAATTGGCATTACTTCCGGAGTTGAGCGAACAGATAAACATTGACATAGCTGCGGTCAAGGTAGACTGTTTTTTGGATTTTGTTTCTGTTCAGAGGCAGGATTTATTTCGATGGCAGAAATCTTTGACAGTCATTGACAATAATAGGTCGACGGACCATAGTCCACGGCCTGAGCAGTCCTTAGATCGGGCAGCCAGAATAAATTTTGCACTTATGTTCATCTAACTTGTGTAAACATAAGTTCTGCTACTGTGGACCGCCAATACGATTAAAATGATTAGCAGTCTTAAAAATTGGCCTGGACCTGTAATCTCAACAGACTTCCGTCCTGGCGATTATCCGGTAACGCACCATCCTCGAATCGTCTATCCGAAACAGTGTACATCGCCACAAATTCAAAATTCTTCATGGGCTGCCACTCTACGCCCAATTCCAGTTCTTTGACCGTATAACTTCGCGCGTCACGCTCATGCTTCTTACCACCATCATAATAGTGATACCGACCAAAGGGAATGATAAATTGATCTTTAAAGTTTATCATATAAGAGGCCATCGCATAACCTCCCTGGAGGTCCTGTTGCTCCACGGCATTTGTAACAGGATTATATTCTGGTCCAGTACCTACATTATATTCGATTGTCAATCCGAATGGCTGAGGATAAACTACCAGACTGGCAGCGGCCCGTTGATCTATGTATTCGAAATCAGGCCGTCCAGTAACTCCGGAGGTAAGGGTAGTAACAACCGCTTTACCACGATAGGCCTGTATGCCAGGCTCAATGAACTGCTTATCCCCAACTACCAAAGGATAGGATAATCTTGAAACAACGTGACCCTCTCGATTACCATCATTTCTGTTTGCCGTCTGGCCGTTGTGAATTCCAAAACCAAAAACACCATAATCTCCGGAGCCTTTTAGTCCGGAACTTACGAGATAAGAAAACCTTTCGCGTATCTTTTTCGGTGCCCAGTAAAAGAAAACGCCGATATCGCGCTCATTGGAAACTGCACTATTCAATGCATCATTGCGGTCCAGTGGCAGGCGATTTTGACTCGATTGAAGATTCTCAAAACCGAATGGCACTTTGCTTTGGCCGAAGCGCAACCTGAACTCATTCTTCTTATCAAGACCCACATCAAAATAGGCATCCCTTATTTGCGCAAAATTAAGAACGCCGGAAGCCGGCGCAGATGCAAAATCCGGTTGGATATAGACATAAACGCGTTCATGCACCTGACCGTAGAAAATAAGGCGTATCCTTCGAAAGAAGAAACCTCCCTCACCTCCCCACGAGCGATCGCATTGTTCACATTGCAGATCCTGATTCGACTCAAATAGCCGATTGTATCTCAGCTGGGCATAGCCGCGAATACTTAGTTTGTCGTACCATGCCGATGGTCTTGCTGCGGGGGCTTCCGCAATTACCGTATCTTTTACCTGTCCAAAACTTTGGCAAACGATCATGTAAAGCAAGATAGCGGCCTGACAATTAACACGCCATTTCTTTAACATTCTAAAAGCTGGGAGAATAATGAATTCAGATCGTGGTTGCATGTCGTTTGAATTTGATGCAAACAAATAGAATTAACTTTATCATTCCTTAACATTGGGGTAATTTAACATAAACTTAATGTTGCCCTCCCTGCATTAGTTTCAGCAATCACTACATCGACTTCAGAATCCATCTTTGTAAAGAGCAACAACTCATTGTATGCATGAAAGGGAAAATCGCAACACCAGAAATGTCAATAAGCGGGAAAAAGCATCGTGGACGAAGCAATGCGTCACCAGATTTTACAAATTCCGGGTAAAAGAGTATTAAGTTTACATTAATTTACTGCACTCCGGACTTAACATAAACTTAACATTGCATTTGGATTTAAGGGTCTCCAACCGATTACCTTTGCCCCATTATTTAACCACCCCTAATATGAATTTCAGGATACTAATGCTCTCAGGAATTTTTGCAACTATTTTGCTTGCTTCGGGATGCGGGTCCAAAGACGATTCCGGGGACGATAAATCCCGACTACAAGGCGAAATCAAAATAGACGGGTCAAGCACCGTATATCCAATCACGGAAGCAATAGCAGAAGAATTCAGAGTAGACCAACCTGATGTTAAGGTTACGGTAGGTGTTTCCGGAACCGGAGGCGGTTTCAGCAAATTCGGCCGCGGTGAGATCGATATCAACAACGCCTCGAGACCCATCAAGGAACAGGAAGCGGCGGATAGCAAGAAGAACGGAATCGAATTTCTGGAATTAAAAATTGCTTATGATGGCCTGGTTGTCGTTGTGAACAAGGAAAATACATGGGTAAATATCATCACTGTTGAAGAATTAAAAAAGATCTGGGAACCCGCAGCACAGAAAAAAGTAACGCGATGGAACCAGATCAACCCCCAATGGCCTGCGGAAGAATTCCATTTATACGGTCCCGGAATTGCTTCAGGAACATATGATTATTTCACTGAAGCGATCGTCGGCAAAAGTGGATCCAGCCGCGGCGATTACACGGCCAGCGAGGACGACAATGTTTTGGTGCAGGGAATCGCAGGAGATAAAAACGGGTTGGGTTTTTTTGGACTTGCATATTATGAAGAGAACAAGGATAAACTGAAGCTCGTAGGTGTAAAATCCGGAGATGCTATTGTTCTTCCCAGTGCAGAGACTGTAAAGAATGGAAGTTACAAACCTCTTTCCCGTCCTGTGTTTGTCTACGTTACGCATACTGCGCTTAAACGACCAGAAGTTGTAAACTTTGTAAATTTCTATCTTGAGAACGCATCCACACTTGTTCCGGATGTGGGTTATATACCGCTAACGGATGAAGGATATCAGGCGGAGGCTGACAAACTCAAAAGTTTTGACACAGCAGGCCAATAAATTGTTGATTTGATTTAATCCGGTAATAGACGCATCGGACACGACTTGAAAAGGACGAGTGAAAAAATAATCGAAATCATACTTGCCTTTTGCGGGCTTGTGACAGTTCTCACCACGCTTGGAATTATTTGGGTACTTGTGTCGGAGTCGTGGGGATTTTTTGCTGTTGTTCCTATAAATGAGTTTCTCTTCGATAGTGAGTGGACGCCGTTATTTACGCAAAAAAGATATGGCATCCTTCCATTGTTGTCCGGCACATTTCTCACTACAGCCATCGCTATCCTGACTGCCGTACCCCTTGGAATTATCATTGCTGTATATCTGAGTGAATACGCGAACAGAGATTTCCGGAAAGTGATAAAACCCGCCCTTGAGATTCTTGCAGCCGTACCCACGGTTGTATATGGATTCTTTGCATTGACAGTAGTCACGCCATTTCTCCAAACCTTTATCCCCGGACTTGGAAGCTTTAATGCTTTATCCGCCGGCCTGGTGATGGGTATCATGATCATTCCCGTGATCTCTTCTCTCAGTGAAGACGCATTGTATGCTGTGCCCAAGTCCCTGCGGGAAGCGTCATACGGAATGGGGGCGACTAAATTCCAAACCTCTTTTAAAGTAGTGGTACCCGCGGCATCTTCGGGAATTATGGTATCCATTATTCTCGGAATAGCCCGGGCGGTTGGCGAAACCATGGTTGTTGCAATTGCAGCCGGCCAGCAGCCCAACCTCACCTTCGATCCACGTGAAGCAGTCGAAACGATTACCGCGTATATCGTACAGGTAAGTCTGGGCGACGTGCAGCACGGGTCCATTGAGTATAAAACGATTTTTGCAGCAGGAATAACTTTATTCCTTTTTACATTTTTACTGAACAATGTGAGCTTCTGGCTGAAGAAAAAGTATCAGGAAAAGTATGAGTAGCATCCGCACCAACAGACTGATTGATTCAATCTTTAAATATGTGGGAATTGCCTGCACGTTGATAGGAATAATAGTGCTCGCAATTTTCCTGGGCGACATTTTACTGGAAGGCATAGAGCGGATCGATTGGGATTTTTTAACAAACCTTCCCTCCAGGAGGGCGGAAAAAGCCGGCATCCTTACCGCTTGGACTGGAACAGCCTGGATCCTGGCACTGACCGCTATCATTGCGATACCGCTTGGGATATGCGCAGGAATTTACCTGCAGGAATACGGCACCAAAAACAGGTTGGCTTACCTGATAGAATTAAATATCGCAAATCTGGCAGGCGTTCCTTCCATCATTTACGGTTTGTTGGGATTGCAAATATTTGTAAGGACATTTCAATTCGGTGGAAGTTTACTTGCCGGAGCTTTCACACTTGCGCTGCTGATCTTACCCATCATTATTGTGGCCACTCGTGAAGCGCTGAAGGCTGTACCTAATTCACTTCGCGAAGCATCCTATGGGATGGGAGCCACCAAATGGCAAACTATCTGGTACCAGATCCTGCCCGCGGCCTCTGGCGGTGTTCTAACTGGAATTATTCTGGCATTGTCGCGCGCCGTGGGTGAAACTGCCCCGCTAATTGTTATTGGCGCGCTGGCGTACGTCCCATTTGTGGCAGATAATCCAATGGACGAGTTTACGGTTCTTCCAATTCAAATATTCAACTGGGTCTCGCGTCCGCAGGAGGCATTTCTCGTAAATGCTGCCGCCGCAATTATTATATTGCTGGCAATCACTTTTGTCATGAATGGGATTGCAGTATATCTGCGCAACAGATGGCAAAAGAAAATAAGCTGGTAACGAGCCGGGAATTTTGAGAACAGATTTAGACACATCACTTATACTGCGGTTAACAATTGGATAAATGAAACCCATCGAAGCGAAAAATGTGAACGTATTTTATGGCGACAACCACGTATTGAAAGATATTTCATTAACCATAAAGGAAAATTCAGTTACCGCTTTTATCGGCCCGTCGGGCTGTGGAAAATCCACTTTTCTTCGAACGTTAAACCGGATGAATGACTACATTGAAAGTTTCCGAAAAAAAGGAAAAGTATTTATTGACGGAGAGGAGATCTATGGTAAAAAAGTCAGGGTAGAGGAGCTGCGGCGCAAGGTGGGAATGGTTTTTCAGAAGCCGAATCCCTTTCCGAAAAGCATTTTTGAAAATGTAGCCTATGGACTGAAGATCCATGGCATGACCGACAAAAAGGAGGTCAACGAGCGGGTCGAAAAGTCATTGAAGCAGGCTGCCCTGTGGAGTGAGGTTAAGGACATTCTCGTCAAACCCGCCTTATCGCTTTCAGGAGGGCAGCAACAGCGATTGTGTATCGCCAGAACGTTAGCGGTGAAACCCACGGTCATCCTGATGGATGAACCCGCCTCAGCGCTCGACCCGCTTTCGACCGCCAAGATCGAAGAACTCATCCATGAATTGAAAGAAAAATATACGATTGTCATTGTGACGCATAATATGCAGCAGGCGGCGCGCGTAAGTGACCGCACAGCATTTTTTTATTTGGGAGAGCTTATCGAATACGACAAAACATCGGTGATCTTCACCAACCCTTCAAACAAACAGACAGAAAATTATATTACGGGCAGATTCGGTTAAAAGACCGCATCGGATTAAATCAGAACTTATGCCAGCCATAGAACCGGAATTACAAGCCTTAAAAGAAAACCTCCAGGACATGCTTTCGATGGTAAAAAGCCAGATCGAAAAATGCATCAAGGCCATCGACAAGCAGGACGCTTCCATCGCGAAGGAGGTGGTGGACGATGAGAAGAAGATCAACATACAGGAATTGGCCATCGACCGCGACTGTGAAAACATCCTCGCGCTTTATACTCCTGTGGCCACGGATCTGCGATTGGTACTCGCCACGTTGAAGATCACCAATGATCTTGAACGCATCGGAGACAGTGCGAAAAGCCTGGCAAAAATGCTAAGCAACGATTTAAGTAAGAACGAATACAAATGGATGAAAGAATTAAACGTCGTACCAATGCTGGAAGTTTTGGTATCCATGTTGAAAGAAATTGGCAATGCACTGCGAAAGGAAGACACCAAGTCCGTTTTGAAAACGGTTAAGAAAGATGACGACCTGAACGACTATTTCAAAAATGCGCTTAAAACCACTGCCTCGTTGATCCGCAAGAATCCGGATGAAGCGAAGACAATTCTTTCATTATTTTTGTTGATTCGCAATCTCGAACGCTCCGGCGATCTTACCAAAAACATCGCCGAAGAAATCGTCTTCCAGATCGAAGCCCGCGTTGTTAAGCACAGAAAAAAGTTATAAGTTTCAAGTTGCCTGCCGCGCATCGGGCTGCGCGCCGGCAGGGTGGAGGCAATTGATGTGCTCTCCCTCATCAGTAAAGTATAAATATATTGGGCTGGGCATTCATGCTAAACCTGCTTTGCGGAATACCTTTAACTTTTACAAAGTGCGTGATGATCTTAGCGGAATTTTCCCTTTTGCAGGGAAAAAACTTCGTCTTTTTATTGAAGTTACCAGCCTTCAGCAACCCCTTCAGGGTCATTTTATCACGCGCCCCAATTTCACACTTTGGCTCCAATGCTTCCTCCACCTTTGAAATGACTTCATTGATCTCGGCGATTGATTTTTCGTTGTCCATAGCGATATTAATTTCGGTTAAACATAGGAAAGCAAAAAGCAGAAAGCAAATAAGCAATTCATGCGGTCAACTGCAGGGTTTCAAGGATTGATTCCTCTAAACAACTATTTACCGCCGGACTGGCTGTTAGATATGGAATCAGCAGAGGTCAATTCCGGCATAATTATTTTATTAAACAAGATTATAGTCTTTTCAGGAGTGGTCGCAAGACCTGAGAACAAATCCTAAAAACTTGATCTGGTTAATACCAGCGAAAGGAAAAAGATTAGCCAAAGCCCCCGGCCTCGTGCTGGGGGCTTTCGTTTTGTCGCCCGTTCCATATAGCTGGTATTCTTTATCAGAGGAGAAAATCTTCCTCATCCTCGAACTATTTATTTAAATATTTCCACACTTGTGGGGGCTTTTCCAGTGGTGAAAAAAGCTTTTGCAAATCCTTTAGGGTATAAGATATGAGGTAAAAGGGTATCACGCTGATCAAAGATCAAAGATCACTGATTCACTGACCACGGATTACTGACACACTGATTACTGACCCCTGTCTTTGGTGCAACAGCGATTAGGATTTTTCAACAATGAGTGAGAGGGTGACTTTGCCGTCTTCTCTTTTCCGGTCGATTAATATAGGTTCGGATACAATCTTGCCAGTCATTTCACCGCCTTCGTGAATAACTTTTATTTTTTTACCCTTTTCATACTCAGACTTTTCGTTCTTGGATACCATCACCCTGACCTGGATGGAATTTCCATCTTCAAAATCCTTGATGCTGATTGAATCTTCCTCGCCTATGTTAACTGAGCCCATAATTACAAATATTAAATTGCTTACCACCTTCCGAAACCGGGAACATTGCCGATTGGAAAGAATAAACTACACATCCTAAATAGTTGTGCCAATTGCTGATTCGACCTTGCAACAGCCGCCATAGTCAGAACATTTTCCCGCGCAGGGATGCGAAGGGTTGAGGCTGTGGTTGATCAAACCCGCTTGCACAGACGATAATAAATTTAATGAGCATTTAATCAATGGTGGGCTAATCCATGGTGGGCGCTGCCACCTGATTTACTATTTTTGGGCCGCAATGACGGTTGGAAAGGATTATCTTCAGGAGGTTCAAAAGTTTACTTCCAGTCAGTATTGGTATTCGGGTTTGCGCATAACCGCGGGGGTCATGCTACCATTGGTGGTATTTATTCTTACTGGCTCGCTTTCCGTTGCCGTACCTTTTCTATGGGGCGCTTTGTTCGTCAGTCTTACGGATACACCCGGACCAATCCATCACCGGCGCAACGGAATGATCGCGGCCATTATTCTGAATACAAGCGTCGTGCTGCTAACGGCTTTTACAAAAGAATATCAGGTTCTGCTCGTCATCCAGATAGTCGTTTTGGGATTTTTCCTTACCATGACGGGAATTTACGGAGGGCGTGCGGGCGCAGTGGGAACACTGGCTCTGGTAATGATGCTACTGAATCTGTTATCCATCAACAATGAGTACAATACACTCAAAGGGAGTTTGCTGATCGCTGCTGGCGGGTCGTGGTACATGATCTTCAGTTTGTTATTGCACGGGATACGTCCGTATCGCCCCGTTGAACAAGCTTTGGGTGAACATCTTATCGCCATCGCAGATTATATCCGGGCCCGCGCTGCTCTTTACCGGGAGGGAGCTGACCTCCCTCAGTGTTTCAACCGCGTGATGAGGGTACAAAGCGATGTGCGCAGCATACAGAATCAGACGCAGGAACTGCTCTTTAAAACACGCAGGTTTGTCGGCGATGCCAGCCCCAGGAGTCGCAGTCTCATGATGATATATCTGGACTCCCTCGACCTCTTCGAGCAGAGCATGTATTCTTATCAGAATTACGAACAGCTCCACCAAACCATGGAAAATACCGGCTTGCTCAACAAGTATTACGGATTGATCCTGGAACTCGCCGCAGGCCTTGAATACATTGGGATCACTGTTCAGAGGGGTGAGCCCGTGAAAAAGGATTTTGACCTGACCCGTCGGATAAGCGACTTGAAACAAACCACCGATGAAAAGCTTCGGCGCACTTCTGAAGTCGAGCGCATTCAACATCTGGAAGCATTGAATAAAATACTGAACAACGTCCAGGAAATTTCAAACCGCATCAACAGGCTCATTCTCTACACGCGCATGGAAGGAGACAGTGGGACTACCTTTGAAATGGCGCAGAGGGTTAGTCGTATCGCGGCAACTCAGCCCCTTAGCCTGAAGGTCCTGCGTGAGAACCTCACCTTTAAGTCCGATATCTTCCGCCACGCAATCCGACTTACTGCGGCGATGATCATAGGCTATGTAGTCTCGATCTTACTTTCCCTTTCCCACAGTTATTGGGTGCTGCTCACGATCGTCACCATTCTGAGGCCTGCCTACGTACTGACCAAAAAAAGAAATATTGAACGGGTGGCTGGAACGCTGGTGGGGGTGATCGCGGTCTCAATTATTCTCTGGTTCATTTCAAACACCACAGTCCTGCTCACGATCCTCGTGTTAAGCATGTTGTTAGGGTACAGCCTGCTGCGTGTTCAGTATTTTACATTCGTCGTCTTCCTCACCATTTTTTTAATCATCTCACTATATTTCTTAAATCCATATGAATTCCAGACGTTGATTCGCGAACGCCTCGTGGACACGGTGATCGGTTCACTGATTGCTTTTTTTGCTTCGCGATTTATTTTCCCCGTATGGGGACACCACGAGATCGGGGATTCCATGCAGAAGATGATTGAAGCCAATCGCCAGTATTTTTTACAGGCATGGACCGCGCTGAAATCGAGTGAGAGCGAAACACCAGCCTATGCGTTGGCAAGGCAGGATGCCATCGTCTCCCTGACAAACCTCTCGGACAATTTCCAGCGAATGCTGTCCGAACCCCGGCAGGCAAGTAAGGCCACGCCCATACATCAGTTCGTCATCGCAAGCCACATGCTGACAGGACATATTGCAGCGCTTTCCGATGAAAGACTATCGCATGACAAAGCGATAACTCCTGAACTTGAAGAAATGGCGAAAGCGATCTCCTATGAACTCCAATGTGCCGAGGATAACCTCCGGGATACTCATTCCACGACAGATTTGAAGGCGGAAGCCGTTGCGCCAACCGCAAACCAATCCCTCACCCAACTGTCGATGATTTTTGCCCTTGCCCATGACGTCAGGAAGATCGCGGCGAGGCTCTCTGTTGGCTGAGTTTAAAAAGTTTAAAGAAGTCTGAGAAGTTTGGGTCTTTGGACTCTTAACTCCTGCTGGAACAGGGAATAAGGTGATGGAAACCCGGCGAGGTGGTGGTGAGAAATGTTGTACGCACTATTCACCATTCACAGATTGGCGATCGAATTTCGGACTGGCAACGGTCCGTGGAACGTGAAGTTTGCCCCTCTGACCTTTCAAACCCTCCGACCTCTCAAACCTTTAAAAAAACCGTCTGGCACAACATTAATATCCTTTTTAAAAAATTGCGTATTTTTATATCAATTTTATACGCCCGGAAATGTTGCTTAAAAAAATCTCTGGTATTCTTCTGGCCTGCCTGGTCCTGACGTCGGGATTGGCTCAGGATACGGTCAGCTATGAGCGTGACATAAGGCCGCTTCTGTCAAAAAAATGCTTTGAGTGTCATAACACTGGCAATACAAAAGGCGATGTAAACCTCGATAACTACAAAGAGCAGGGAAGGGTGATCAAAGACGGTCAGCTGTGGCTGAAGGTTCTGGATCAGATCAAAAACCGGCAAATGCCGCCAAAGAGTGAGCCACGATTAACAGAAGCCGAATATAACCACCTGTATAACGGCATCAACAGCATTCTGCAAAGCTCACTCCAACAAAAAAGCCCGGGAAGGATCGTCATTCGCCGCCTGGGGCATTCGGAGTATCAATACACCATACTCGATCTTTTGAGTGTGGACTTCGATGCCAAGGACTATTTCCCTTCGGATGGATCAGGAGGAGGAGGGTTTGATAACCAGGGAAGGGCGTTGTTCTTTACACCCCTGAAGCTTGAAAGATATTATGACGCGGCCACAGAAATAATCGATTCGGTCTACCGAAATAAAGAATTGTGGTCAAAGGTCGTCCCAATTGCCTATAATCAGAACTGGTGGCAGCGATTTCGCAACTGGGTGAAATCATTGTTCTTTGATGAGTACGAAGAAGTAAATCCCCCGGAACTCGCAGCGCAAAAGGCGATCTACCCATTCGCCACCAAAGCTTTTCGGAGATTTTTAAAAGAAGGTGAGAAAGCCAAACTCATCAGCCTTTTCAGAAAAGTTTACGACCAGAATGATTCGCTGGACAGTCCACATAGGTTTGATGAAGGTATTGCCCAAACCTTTAAGGCTATCCTGGTCTCTCCGAACTTCTTATACCGCGTTGAAGAGGAGCCTGAAAGAGCAGGGTCATATCCGGTAAGCAATTTCGAACTCGCGACGAGGCTTTCTTATTTTCTGTGGTCGAGTTTGCCGGATCAGGAACTCTTTAACCTCGCTTACATGGGTAAGCTGCAGGACACGGTAGTTCTTGAGACACAGGTAAAACGTATGCTGTCTGATGCGAAAGCAAAACGTTTTGCGGAAAACTTTTCAACCCAATGGCTGGGTATTACCAAACTGATGGAAGACCAGCCTTTGCTGGATCCTGAAAAGTATCCGGGGTTTGATCTGTCTATCCGCAAGGCATTGTACCGCGAGACGATCGAATACTTCTATCATGTGTTGACAGAAAGTAAAAATCTGATGGATCTCATCAATAGCAATTATACATTCCTGACAAAAGACCTCGCAGATTATTATGGCATATCCGGAGTATCGGGTAATGAATTCAGAAAAGTCACCCTTTCCGATTCAGCAAGAGGAGGGGTATTGGGGATGGGAAGCGTTTTGTCCACGACTTCAATGGCGACCAGAACCAGCCCGGTCTTACGAGGAAAATGGGTGATGGAACAATTGATGGGCATCTCGCCGCCACCGCCACCGCCAGTCGTAGCAGAGCTTACTGAAGATGAAAACATACATAATGAACTTGGGTTAAGAAAAATTCTCGAACTTCACCGCTCCAAACCCGATTGCCAGTCGTGCCATGAAAAAATGGACCCGCTGGGCCTTGGGCTGGAGAATTTTGATCCCGGAGGACGGTGGCGTCAAACTTACGGTAAGGTGGCTATTGATCCTTCCGGCGTGATGGCCGATGGAAGGGCATTTGAAGGTCCGGTTGAACTGAAGAGGATTCTGATGACGGAGAAAGAAAAGATCGCTCGGAATCTGTCGTCAAAAATGTTATCTTATGCCTTGGGCAGGTCGCTTTTGTTTACTGATGAACCCGCCCTGCGCAGGCTCGACAATTGCTTGTTACAAAACAATTTCAACCCCGAGCTCTTCATCATCGAACTGGTCAAGAGTTATCCTTTCAGGATGAAGTTGAATGATTTCGAAGTAAAAGTTTAGTAGAAAGCTACAAAAAAAATAAGAGTTGACCAATGAAGAAAAAGTGGCAAATATCCCGAAGAAAAATGCTCAAGGGCATGGGTGCATGCATCGCCCTTCCATTCCTGGAGGCCATGGCCATCCCGGGGATCAAATCTTCCCTTCCGGGAAAATCTCCGATCCGGACAGCCTTTTTGTTCATGCCCAATGGCGTTCATCCCGATCATTGGACCCCTTGTGTTCCAGGCACTGAATTCGAAATGACACGCCAGCTCTTACCGCTGAAGGATTTAAAAATGGATGTTAATGTTCTTGGCGAGCTCATGAACAGGAATTCTATATTCAAAGGTGCGGATGGACATTATGCCAAGTCTGCAAGTCTGTTAACGTGTATGCCGATAAAACAAACGATTGGCGATAATATCAGCAGCGGTGGTGTTTCAATCGATCAGGTAATAGCGTCTCACGTGGGCGGTGAAACTTTATTCCCTTCACTTGAATACGGCCTGGACCGGATCACAACCGGGGTTGATATCAACGTTGGGTTCACACGCCTGTACGGATCCAGTATCTCCTGGAAATCTCCCAGCCAACCCTTGTCAAAGGAAATTGATCCACGCCTTGCTTTTGATAGATTGTTCCGGTCTTTTGTTCCGGGAGTAAAAGTAAAAGAAGATCCATGGAAAGGAAGTATCCTGGATATGGTACTGGAAGACGCCCAGGACCTGAAGAGAAATTTAGGAAGGGCAGACCAGGATAAGTTGTCCGAATATCTCGAGTCAATACGCAGTGTGGAGAAGCGGATTTCCAATGATGCGAATAAGGAAAAATTTGCCGCCAACATCACCCAGGATATAAAACGAGAACTGATCCGCGTAAACCAGAGCATTGACGAGTATGTCGAGATGTACGCTGGGGTTAATGTAACAGAAAAAACGCGGCTGATGATGGATATTATGGCGCTTGCTTTCTGGAGCGATGCAAGCCGTGTTACCACGTTCATGTTTGGTAATTCTGTGAGCAACCGGAATTTCACTTTCCTCGATGGGGTGCACGGCAACCACCATTCAATCTCCCATCACATGGATAAGCCGGAGTCCCTGGAGGAATATATCCGGATCAGTGCCTGGCATACAGAGCAATACGCGTATTTCCTCAACAAGCTTAAAAGTATCAAAGAAGGGGATAAGACCCTGCTGGATAATTCCATGGTTATGTTTACTTCAGACCTCCGCGATGGAAACCGGCATTCGCCGAGAAATCTACCAATAATCCTGGCGGGTAAAGGAGGCGGAAAATTAAAAACCGGTCAGAATTTAATTTTTGAAAAAGAGACGCCACTGGCAAACCTATATCTGACAATGTTGGAAACCCTGAACATCGAAGAAAAAGGTTTTGGTGACGGAACAGGAACCTTATCGTCCATAAAGGTTTAATATATTCCATGCAGCAACAAGCTTTTAGCAAGTACAGGGGGTGACATTTTGACTAATTTGAAACTAACATTCAGGCGGCCTGCGCTGATCCTTGCTCTATTCTCAACCGGTTTATTATTCCTGGCCCTGCCGTTCTTCAGACCGGCGGAAGTTCCGTTTGTATTCTTATTTGTCGGTAGGCTGCATCCATTGATACTGCATTTCCCCATAGTCCTCATCATCCTGGCCCTGTTGTTTGAAGTGGCCGGGCGGTATTACAGATTCAAGATCGGGGAAAATACCGTGATGGTAATTCTCATCGCTGCAGCATTGTCAGCATTGGTCTCTGTTGCCGCCGGATTTTTTCTTTTTGCTTCCGGAGATTATTCCGGAAATTTAATGGAGCGCCATTTCTGGGCCGGCGCAATTACAGGCGCTGCTATATTTTCTACCCTTGGGCTGTTCTACATTTATCGCAGCACCACACGCTTTTACTATCTGTACTTTGCCGCCTTGCTCCTTAGCAATGCATCGGTGGGATATGCCAGCCACCTGGGCGGCTCGATTACCCATGGCCAGGATTATCTCACTGAACACCTTCAGTTTGTCATGCATGCCTTTGATGGTGGCGATGAAGTACGACCGGAATCGGAAATGCTGGTGTATGAAGATATGATCGCTCCCGTCTTCGAGGCGAAGTGTATGAGCTGCCACAATGATCAGCGGGCGAAAGGAGATTTAATAATGAATACTTTTCAGGATCTTTTAAAGGGAGGCGAAAGCGACAAGCCATCCATAGTGGCCGGAGATCCCGACTCAAGCGAGGTGTATAAACGCGTTGTTCTTCCGGAAGACCATAAAGATCGTATGCCGCCGGAAGGAAAAACGCCGATGAAAGAGTCTGAGATTGCGCTCCTGAAATTTTGGATCGCATCCGGCGCTGCGGAAACCCTGAAGGTCGCCCAGGCCAGGAAAATCGATACGATGCAGCAAGTAGTAGAAGGGTTGTTGCCCGAACTGGCAAAATACAGGCGCAGGGCAAGTATAGAAAAAATGAAACTGAAGACACTGGAAGAGGAACTCCAGGCAGTAGCGTTAAAACTCGATATCACTATCCGCAGAGACAGTCTTGCCGACGGAAATCATTTTACCATCGCGATGAAATTTCCGCCGGCCCCTTTCACGAACGAACAGTTCCGGGAGCTCAGTCCCTATTTTGAAGTTTTTTCCAAAGTTTCTTTGATCTCCAGCGGAATTGATGACGCCGGATTATACTACATCGGTCAGATGGTGAATTTAAGAGAGTTGTATCTCCAAAAAACAAAACTGGATGGAACAGGAATTGTGTATTTGCAAAATCTTCCCAACCTCGAGATCCTGAATCTTTCCTTCACGAAAATAGACGACAAGGCCGCCCTGGATTTATTAAAGATGCACACCGTCAGGGAAGTCTATCTCTACCGAACCAATACGTCTATGCAGGTCATTGAAGCCTTGCGCAAATACAAACCTGCCGTGAGGTTCCTTTTGGAAGAAGGCCCTTATTTTTGATTTGGACTCGTCAGATTAGTGGATTGGGGGATTGAGTTGCCGGACCATCTACGAGTGCGATTCACCGCTTGCTTAACCGCAAATTCTTTCCGAAATGTGCCGTTTGTCTTGGGATCACACTTTTCTTCGCTTCAAAAAAATAATCTCTTATATTTAATCCACCAAACAATCAATTAAGAAGACAACCATGGCCAACTTCACTAAATACTTTTTATCCTTCAGCGCCGCGTTGCTGATTGTGATCTCATTATCGTCTCTGCAAAAAGAAGTTCCACAAAAGGGCTGGATCAAACTTTTCGATGGAAAATCTCTCGATGGCTGGAAGGTGGGCGAAAACCCTGAAACCTTTAAGGTTGAAGATGGTGCTATTGTAGTATTTGGAAACCGGGCTCACCTGTTTTACGATGGACCTGTAAACGATCACGCCTTCAAGAACTTTGAATACAAAGCCACCGTTATGACCAAGCCAGGGGCAAATTCCGGCATGTATATCCATACTGCCTTTCAGCAAGAGGGATTTCCGTCGCAGGGTTATGAGATCCAGGTCAATAACAGCCATACCGACTGGAGAAGGACCGGAAGTGTTTACGGGATTCAGGATGTGAAAGAACCGCCTGCCAAAGATGATAAATGGTTCACACAACATATCATAGTCCAGGGAAACAAGATCACAGTAAAAGTTGATGGGAAGACTATCAATGAATACACTGTGCCCGCTGAAGGTGGAAAACTCTCCACCGGCACTTTTGCATTGCAGGGACATGATCCCAAAAGCAAAGTATTCTATAAAGACATCATGGTGAAGCCCTTACCAGAGTAAACCGGCAATCTTCAATGATCTTATATCGTCCTATGGTAGCAGGTGACATTCCTGCGGGACTTGCCCTGTGCCGTGCGGCAGGATGGAATCAGACTGTTCGCGACTGGGAATTGTTTCTCTACCTCAGCCCTGAAGGATGTCGTGTAGCAGTTGACGATGAAGGCGAGGTGGTCGGAACAGTGGCTACGATTCGCTACGAAGATCATTTCAGCTGGATTGGAATGGTGCTGGTTAATCCGGAGCGGCACCGACAGGGGATAGGTATTCAATTATTGCGGGAATCACTTCAGATCCTCAGCGGAGAAGATACTGTTAAGCTTGACGCCACTCCTGCGGGAAGACATATTTACGTCCAGCTTGATTTTGTCGATGAATACAAGTTCAGCAGGATGCAGAACAAAAATGTTTCATCTATGGCGTTGGAGCCTTCTCCGGCCAGATTAATTCAAAAGCGGGATCTCGCCGCGATCCTTGAGGCAGACCGCGAGATCTTCGGCGCCAGCCGGAAACGTATACTTGAATGGCTGCTTGAGGGAGGGAAACAATTCGCCTTTCTTATCGAAAATGAAAACGGCATTCAGGGTTATTGCATGGGGAGGGTCGGTCATAACTTTACGCATATCGGTCCCGTTATTTGCCAGAATGTAGCTACGGCCATCGCGCTGGTGTCAGCCGCGCTTCGCAACTGCCAGGGCGCGCCCGTTGTTCTCGACGCATTACACCATTCACCGGAATGGATCCGCTGGTTGTCCTCCATCGGGTTCGAGGAACAACGACAGTTGATCCGCATGTACCGCGGAACGAACGCATATCCAGGAATACCGGCGAAGCAATTTGCAATTCTGGGACCGGAGTTTGGATGAGGTGGTCAGTTGTGAGTGGTCAGTTGTGAGTGGTTCGTGCAGCTTGATAGAAGTGCGTTCCATAGCCTAAATCGTGAGTGGTGAATCGTGAGTTCGGGCGTGCGCCTAAAAGGGTCGCTCCCTATCGCGCCATGTGAGTGCCACAAATCAATGGTAGTTCCACAAGAAATAATAGTGGGAAACGTAATTTACGCATGAGCCCTCACGACTGACGACTCACGATTCACAAAGGAGTTCGTGCCCCTTGACATTAAAGAGGTTGACCCTTGCGTCGCAGGCCCCCACTCACCACTCACCACTGACCACTCACTTGATCACCGCCGCATTCTTCTCCGCCTTCAGCGCCAGCTCTGTTGCGAGGAAACAATGCTCCTGCGTCATCGCTGTGTCCGTGCGATTGAGGATATCCTGAACGAAGGCTTCGCCGTAGGGCAGAGTAACTTCAGCGCAGTCTATGTAACGGGTTTCTTTTTTATCTACAAGGAAAAGGTGGTTGCCACCGTCGCGTCCTCCGATATCAACATTCTTGCGCAACTCCATGTAACCATCTGTTCCTAGGATGGTAAGCCGTCCGTCGCCCCACGACTTAAGCCCATCGGGCGTAAACCAGTCGACGCGAAAATATCCGGATCCGCCGTCACCGCGAACCGTGGCATCGCCAAAGTCCTCTAATCCCGGATATTGCGAGTTGTGAACATTCCCCACTTGAGAGCAGAGCACATCCGCTTTTTTGGACCCTGTAAAATACAGGAATTGTTCGCACTGGTGTGATCCGATGTCGCAGATAATTCCGCCGTAGGATTTTTTCTCGAAGAACCAGGCTGGTCGCGATTTCGGATTCATGCGGTGTGGTCCGGTTCCCAGTGTTTGAATCACTTTTCCGATCGCACCTTCCTTGATCAGGTCCCCAGCTTTGATCGAAGCCTTGTTTTCCATCCGCTCACTGTATAAGATCGAATAGATACGTTTGGTTTGCTTTTGGACTCTCTTTACTTCCGCGAGCTGCTCCAGAGTTGTCATGCCAGGCTTGTCGGACATAAAATCCTTACCGTGTTGCATCACGCGGATACCAAGCGGTGCGCGATCAACGGGTATCGAGGCGCTGACCACTAACTGAACGCTTTTGTCTTCGAGAATTTCTTTTTCCGATCGGGCAAGCTTTGCCTGAGGAAACCGTTTGGAAAATGCTGCAATCAGATCGGGCTCTATCGCATAAAAAGAGACAAGTTCGCCCCCGCCCCGGATAACGGTTTCAACCTGACCATTGATATGGCCGTGGTTGAGTCCTATAGCAGAGAAACGGACGAGCGATGCAGGTGGCTTTGGTTGTTTTCCTTTCTCACGGGAAACGACCGGGCGCCGATTAGATTCTTCACCTGATAGTTTTCCCGGTAAAATTGTTGCCGCGAGTCCTGCCGCAGTGGTAAAGGATTGCCTGAGAAACCTGCGCCTGTTTGATTGCATGGGATGTTGGTTTATTTATTAATGATAAAACATTCACGGGAAAAATTCAAGTGAAATTGATGCAAGATAAAAGTGCACAAAGCTGCCTTAATTAACCAGCAAGGGATAACAAGGACGTCGTTACTTTATTCAAACATTCCACGTGTTTACAAGCGGGTAAATCAGATGATAAAAGGGTGCGTTGCGTTTCTATTTTACTTACAAATACAGCCGCAATCGACATCATGAGGATTGCAGCGATTTTACTAAATTGCCCCGTTAAAACGATACTAAATGACAAATGCTCACGCAAGCCTGCGCTTCCAAAAACTTTTATTGATCTCCATTGCGCTCACTATGGGGGCGGGGGCTTGTAAGGATAACGGCCCTGCTAATAAGAGAATAACACAACTGGATTCACTCGAAATACAAAAACAAACCGCCGCCATTGAAAGCAGCGTTTCCCCGAAACTGGCGGAAGGGCTCACACTTCGCCTGTGGGCAGTTGATTCACTCGTGGCCGATCCCGTATCACTGGATATTGATGACCTTGGCCGGCTGTTTTACACCCGGACCAACAGGGCAAAAAATTCAGAATTTGATATTCGCGGCCACCAGGATTGGGAGATAGGTTCAATTCAGCTAAAGAACATTGAAGAAAAACGCGCCTTTCTTCACAAAGTTCTGGCTCCCGAACTCAGCGCAAAAAATGAATGGCTTAAGGACCTCAACGGAGATGGCTCGCACGATTGGAAAGACATGACGGTTGAAAAAGAACACATTTACCGGCTTGAGGACAAAAACGGCGATGGGTTAGCTGACTTTTCACAATTGGTTATTGAGGACTTTAATTCAGAAGTAACAGATGTTGCCGGCGCGATATTGGCCCACAACGGCGATCTGTTTGTAGGTGTAGGTCCGGACATGTGGAGAATAAATGACGATAATGGAGATGGACTCGCTGACAGAAAGACTTCTATCTCTCATGGTTATGGGATACATGTTGGCTTTGGAGGTCACGGAATGTCTGGCGCCGAGGTAGGACCGGAGGGAAAGATCTACTGGCAGATCGGAGATATCGGATTCAGTGGGACTGGTCCTGATGGACGGAAGTGGGAGCACCCCAACAGCGGTGTGATCGTCAGATCAAATCGCGACGGCAGCGACTTTGAAGTATTTTCATATGGAAACCGCAACACCCACGAATTTGTCTTTGATGAATATGGCAACCTGATCAGTGAAGACAATGATGGCGACCACCAGGGTGAGAAAGAACGTATTGTATACATTACCAACGGTTCGGATACTGGCTGGCGCACGAACTGGCAGTTTGGGAAATACCGCGACCCCGATAATAATACTTACAAAGTGTGGATGGAGGAAGAAATGTACAAACCCAGGTTTGAAGGGCAGGCCGCTTACATCACGCCCTGCATCGCAAACTTTGTCAGTGGTCCCACCGGGATGCTGTACAACCCCGGTACGGCGTTAGGACCTGAATGGAAAAATACTTTCTTCATAGGAGAATTTGTTGGCAATCCATCCCGGTCCGGGATACATGCATTTAAGCTAAAACCGAAAGGCGCAACATTCGAACTGGGCGATCACAAAAGTATCATGAGCGGCGTACTCGCAACAGGTGTTGATTTCGGTCCCGATGGCGCAATGTACATTGCCGATTGGATTGATGGCTGGAACACCAAAGATCATGGTCGGATATGGAAACTCGATGTTGCCAATGGGACGGATGATCCTGAACGAAAAGAAACGCAAAAATTGTTGAAGGCAGACTTCACGAAGTACACGCCGAATCAATTGAGCGCCCTGCTAAAACATGCTGATATGCGTGTGAGACAGAAGTCGCAGTTTGAACTCGCAACGCGTGGGAGGGATGGTCTTGCAGTATTTGAAGAAAATATTCGTCAAACAGGAAATCAGTTGGCGAGGGTTCATGCTATATGGGGAATAAGCCAGTTTGCACGGCAGGAGAAACATCATGGCAGGTTGCTGATCCCATTTTTACAGGATGGAGATCCTGAGATCCGGGCCCAGTCAGCCAAGTGGTTAGGTGATGTGCGGTACGAGCAGGCGGGACAGGCGTTGATACCGTTGTTAAAGGATGAATACAGCAGGGCACGTTTCTTTGCAGCTGAGGCTCTGGGGCGCATACGTCACGATCCTGCTGTGAATCCAATCATAGATCTTCTTCGGGCCAACAACGATGAAGATGCTTACATCCGCCATGCAGGAAGCCTGGCTCTTGCAAGGATAGGGAAATCGGAACCAATTGTCGCGCTTGCGGGTGACAAGTCACGCGCCCTGCGTATTGCAGCCGTAGTTGCGCTGCGAAGAATGCAGCATCCCGGAATCTCAATCTTCCTGAAAGATAAGGATGAGTACATCGTGACTGAAGCTGCCCGTGCTATTAATGATGATCTCTCCATCGAGGATGCTTTGCCGGCGTTAGGCGATGTTCTGAAGGAACCGCGATTCCGCACCGAAGCACTTATCCGCAGGGCGATCAGCGCAAACCTAAGGGTAGGAAGCGAGCAATCCATGGAAAACCTGATCAACTACGCCATGCAGCCAGGCCGGCCGTTAGAAATGCGTGTTGAAGCGATCGATGCACTCAGCACATGGACTAAACCTTCTGTATTGGACCGCGTTGACGGACGTTTCCGCGGCGAAGTTACGAGAGACCCGGGGCCGGTGAGGAACAGGGCTGCTAATCCACTCATCCAGCTGATGTCTAACCGTGATAAATTAATCCGCCTGGGCGCTGTGAAAGCTACCGGTAAGCTAAATATCATCGCAGGCTCACAACCGCTGTTTGCACGGCTAAAATCAGACCCGGATCCCGAGGTGAGGGGAGAAGCGCTGAAAGCCCTGGCAGTAATGGAGTATGATCAGATCGATGAAGCGATCAAACACGCGCTCGGCGATCAGGAAAAAAGTGTACGCGTGGTGGCCCTCGACCTCCTGCCAAAAACAGATATGCAGAAAGATGTGATGGTAACCTTACTCTCAGATGTGATCGATACACGAACAACAGAAGAAAAACAGGCGGCGTTGATCACGCTTGGAAGTTTACCTGTCGAAAATTCAGAAAAAGTGCTGGACACCCTGCTAACCAAACTCGAGGAGGGAAACCTTTCTCCTGAAGTGCATCTTGAATTAAGCGAAGCCATTGACAGCACCGGCTCGCAGTCGTTGAAAGCGCGGTATCAGGAAGTAACAGCCAAGTTATCACCGGATTCTTTGGCAGCTGCCTACAACGGCGTACTGGCGGGTGGCGATGTTGGAAAGGGAAGAAATCTTTTTTTCCGCAATCAGACCGCCCAATGCATGCAATGCCATTCCTTTAATGATTATGGCGGAACGGCCGGGCCGCGTTTGAACGGCGTCGCATCCAGACTTAAACCTGAACAGATCCTGCAAGCCCTGATCGAACCCAGCGCAAACATAGCACCCGGATTTGGAATCGTTACGCTCGAGTTGAATAATGGAAAGAGCATTGCAGGCATCCTGCAGGACGAAAAAAATGACCGGTTAGTTCTCAAGGTGGGCGACAGACCAGATACCGTTGTCACCAAAGCCAATATAGCGAAACGCACCAATGCACCTTCAAGCATGCCACCCGTGCGCTACCTGCTTACGAAAAGGGAGATCAGGGATTTGATGAGTTTTCTTACTACGTTGAAGGACGATAATTAATTCAATACTCTCTCAGCTTGTATTACATGCCTTTCAATATGGTTGACAAAAAACCTGAAGGTATCGCCAAGCCTTAGCGAAATCAACTTCGTAAGCGAGATCGGGACCTTCGTGTTTGTCAAGTCGGCATGGCGTGCCTGGTTTAACAGGGATTTTAACATTTCCTGTTGTTTCAGGAACCTGTCGATCGTTGTGATGGTCAATTCAGTGCCAATGGGATTTTTATCCGCCGGTGTTTTCATTTTAAAAATCTTCCCCTGTTTTACCTTCATGAGGTTGGCAAAGTAGTTTCCGAAAAGACCACTTTTATAAACATATGTGCCACTATTAGTTTTGTGCGCCAGAATCGAACTTTCAATTGCCGGAAGATAGAAATCGCCATAGCGGTTCAGGTGCTCGATACATTCGAGGATGCTCCATTGGTTGGGTCTCTTTTTGAAATTCAGCTGGGCTTCTGACAGTTCTTTGAATTTCCTGGCTGATCTTGTCGCGTTTTCCGTCGTCGCCAGCAAGTCTTCGATCAAGGTGTTGTTATCAGTTTGCATTGGATAAAATAGTTTATGAAATAACCTTTCTGGTTGCAATTCCATCGAATGAGACTTTGAGTTTTTCAATAAAGGTGGATTCGTTTGTCATTACACGACAGGTTATACTTACAACTTACCACTTCATTTGCATCACGCAAAGGCGCAAGGGCGCAAAGTTTAATGCAGCATTAATTTTTTTGCATAAGATGTGCCTGACTTGAGTGCGCGCTCCATTGCTTATTGACGAAATCCAGGTATGCGGGTCAGCGCAAAGCCGCAAGCACGTGGCGAATGACAAGAGCTGTTTTTATTAATTATTTCGTAGAGATGGGTCTACTGCTCTTCACTCACGTTAGAGCCTCCTAAGTTGCCGCTGAAGTATTTGAACCGGGCAATGGTCTTTTCCAATTCAGCTTTTTGTTTGTTCATTTCTTCAACGCAAACGCCACATAGGTATCACTCGACTCACTTCCAACCCGGCCGCCACCGCCTGCGGCGATGACGATGTATTGTTTACCATCAACCTGATACACACTTGGTGTAGCGTTTCCTCCTCCTGGAAGGTCATATTCCCATAAAATCTCTCCGGTATCTTTATCAAAGGCGCGGAATTTTTTATCGCGGGTTGCACCGATAAGAACCAAACCTCCAGCGGTAACAGCAGGGCCACCCAGGTTTTGTGTGCCGGTTGGCGGCAGTCCTTTTTCGATCAACTCGGGATAAACCCCCAGCGGTACTTTCCAAAGGATTTCCCCCTTGTTGAGATCAATGGCATTCAAGGTTCCCCACGGTGGTTTCACGCCGGGGTATCCCAACGAGTCGGTCAATACGTTCCATCCGCTGTGGGCATATCGATATTTTCTTTCAGCGGGATTCTTTACGTTCACGAATTTCGGATTCTTGAGTTCGGTCTTATCGAACAGATACGCCAGTAACGCGTCCATATCCTCGTCTGAAATGTTGGGAAAGGCAGGCATTTGTCCTTTGCCTTTCTTCAACAAGTCCGCCATGTCTTTTTCTTTCCTCTTTTTTGAGAGGTTCACCAATGATGGATATACATTCGTTCCTGCCCTTTCTGCACCGTGACAGGAAGTACATGCATTAAGCGTATATATGCGTTTGCCGGCTGACGCGAGAAACTCTTCCTGGCCCTCAACCTCAATTTGTTTCATGCTGATCAGAAGGGGAATGTCATTTGCATTCACATACATGATCCCCTGATCCAGATCAACGGCGGCGCCACCCCATTCTCCACCGCCCCGGGTACCGGGAAACTGCACAACTCCTTTTGCATCAGGTGGAATGAAAATAGATCCGTATTTTGCGTCTTTGATCTTATCCGTTACAAACCGGTGGGCTTCCGGGGTGATTTCTGTGATGTCTTCCTTCGTAAATTTGTGTCTTGAAAATGGAGGGGGCTTCACAGGAAAGGGTTGGGTCGACCAGACTTCCTCGCCTAACAAAGCGGAAGGTGGTACAGGTCTTTCTTCAATTGGAAATAAAGGTTCACCGGTTTCCCGGTTGAAAACAAACACCATCCCCATCTTGGTGATCTGCGCCACGGCGTCAATTTTTTTTCCATCCTGGGTAACCGTAAGCAGGTTAGGTGGCGCCGGAAGGTCGTAATCCCAAAGGTCATGGTGCACCAGCTGATAGTACCAGATCAATTTACCGGTTGAAGCATCAAGCGCGAGAAGGCAATTGCCATAGAGGTTCATGCCTTTGCGGTTACCTCCGTAGAAGTCAAATGCAGGTGAGCCGGTAGGAATGTAAACTATACCACGCGATTCATCGATGCTCATACCGGCCCAGTTATTGGCCCCACCGATCTCTTTATAAGCGCCATCGGGCCATGTTTCATACCCCTGTTCGCCGGGTTGAGGAATGGTATGAAAGGTCCACGCGATGTTCCCGGTTTTCGCATCATATGCCCGGATAAATCCGGGGGCCGCGTCATAACCTTCGCCGAGGGCCGTGCCCTGAATTAAAAGATCTTTGTAAATAACACCTGGGGAAGTTGCTGTAACCGCAAGCTTTTCCGGCGGACGTCCCAATCCTTCGCGCAGATCCACCCTGGCATCTTTTCCAAAAGTGGAAATTAATTTTCCATCATCGGCATTCAATGCATAGAGGTAAGATCCGGCCGAGAAAAAAATGCGCTTGTCTTTGCCGCCTTCCCAATACGTAACACCCCTGTTTACACCTGCACCGTCTTGCCCCGCGAAGGGATCAAATTTCCACTGTTCTTTGCCAGACGCCGGATCCAACGCTATCAGCTTGAGTTTCGGAGAGGTGAGATACATCATTCCGTTCACAATGATCGGATTACATTGAATTGCGGATCGATTTCCTTCCTCCGCATCTCCCGTGTGGTAAGTCCAGGCTACCTCGAGCCGGTCGACATTATCCCTATTGATCTCATCCAATGCTGAATAAGCTGAATTACCGGAATCACCTCGGTAAATGGACCACGTTTTGTGAGAATTTCTATTGTTGTTACAAGAAAGGACCAGGAACAAACAGAAAAAACAAGATAGTTTTATTAAAGATTCTATTTTGAGCATGATGAAAGTTAGATAAAGGTCTTGTTACCTGAAAGAACTTAATATGTTTTTAGCAGAAACATCATCCCTTAACCATTTTATAGAATTTTCTTAATCATCGGTAACAACCCTTCTGCAATACGCATCATGCCAACATCGTTTGGATGAATGCCATCCACCGTTCCTTCGTGATCACTACCAATGAGACCATAGCCAGTTTGGTAATAAAGTTTTGCTACACCTGATTTCTTCAAGGTTTCAAAGGCGCGTTTCAATTCTTTTTCCTTCTTCTCCACGTTTTCATTTACACCGGAAGACGGATTAAAGTGAAAACTCTCATTTCTGAAACCTCCCACCAGCAACACCGGAATATCTGCTCTTCGCTTTTTTAAGAGACCCACAAGCTCAAGTGTCCGGTCGTATATCAACTCAACCTGGGTATTGGGATTACAATCAATAACATACAGCGCCGCGTCAACCTCGCACATAGCTGCCCCGACTGATGTTTCAATGGTCCCATTTCCGCTGAAGCCAAAGTTAATAAAAGCCCGATTGAGCTGTCGCGACAAAATGTTCGTAAACGCCAGACCCGGGCGTGATGCGCAACCTCCCTGAGCGATACTGGTTCCGTAGTACACGACGGGCTTGCTATCCAGTAAAAATCTTTCTTTGGCCGGGGAAATTTCGGCCGAAGCATTCACGCCAATCTCCACAGATTCCACTCCATCGTATAATGGAAGGTTCAGCAGATACTCACGTGAAATTCCGTCGCCTTTTGAAAGCATTTCGTATTCATTAGTCTTCTTTGCCGGAAAACCGGTCCTGATATATTGCCATTGACTGTTGGAATAGGTGTAAAGGTCCACGCCTCTGACACCCGTAGCGGGCATGTGCAGTAAGTTTGACTCATTCATGACCGTCCACCGGACAATTATTGTTGAAGCATTGGTGCGGAACCTGATGGCTACGCCCGCTGAATTCTGACCCAGATTCCAGACATTTTCCCGCAAGGTGTTTTTATATTGCTGCGGAAAGCGAACGTAATTTTTTTCTCCGTGGTATTTTCCAATGATGTCGAAATTCTGTCCATCATAAAAAGTGATGGAATCGCGCTGGTGGAAATCACCCGCAGCATGTTCGCAGGTGGAAACGGAATTGCCGATTCCTGGAAAAAGAAAAAAGGCCAGAATTATTTGGTAGATCATATCACAGGCAATATAGAAATAAAAAAAACTTACAGGCTAAGACTTTCTTGTCATTCCAAAAACCTGAAAGTTGTCTTCTGTTCCCCCGTGCGGGAAAGATTTTGAGTTAATGATAAAAATTCATTTTGGAAGCGAAAGAATATCTTCCACCGCATTTTCGTCGCCGCTGGCAGGACCATACCATACACCACCTCCGAAAGTAATAATGAAGATCCGTGCCGGGTCGCGGGGATCAAAGTCCACACGTTTACCCCATTTAAAATTATATCCTTTTATGCGTTCCCAGTTTCGACCCCGGTCGTCGGACCAATAAGCAGAACCATTAAAACCGCAAGCGTAATATCTGTTTGTCCGGGAATCAAAAGTCACATCATGGATGTGCTGGTCCTGCGAAAGTACATGATCCCACGATTTCCCATCATCATGGGAGAGGAAAATTCCACCACCGATGTCGGGAGAAAACTTTCCCTCGGTTCTTCGTCCCCACGCTGACAAAATGATTCCTTTGGGCGCTGCGGGATCGAACTCCACGCTCATCGGGCCATTGGTATTTGGAGGCATTGAAACTTTTGTCCAGGTTTCCGCGCCATCATCGGAACTGTAGAGTGCTCCATCTCCTTCGGACCCGATACTTTCGTCTTCACTGCGCCTGCAAACAACCAAAAACAAAACACCGTCTCCCGGACGCTTGGAAATTCTCCATGCAAAAGGTTCATCGCCGTCAATGCCTTGGTTTTTTTGTTTCCAGGTTTTTCCGCCGTCGACAGATTTGTACACTCCTTTTCCAAAAGCGCACGCATACAAGGTTCGTCTTTCTTTTTTGGTTTCAAGATCAACGAGAATATGGGTCATCGCAGCTTCACCTATCTCGCTGCTGATAGGAGTCCACGATCTTCCGGCGTCTTCAGTGACAAGAATTCCGCCCTTGTATTCCGTAGTACCGTTTCTCCTGAACATTTTAGGTCGGGGTAGATCGTGGGTCCCACTCATGACAGCCCAGGCTTTTCCCTCTACGTCCGGATCAAAGGATAACCAGTACGTGCTGTTAACCCACAAACGTGGAACTCCATTGTTAAAGGTAGCGCTGCTCCAGCTTTCGCCAGCGTCCTTACTTTCCATTAAACCCACATCGGTGTTGGAAATAAATAAGTGTCTTGAATCAAAAGGATCAAACACCACCGAGTAGGAGGTAGTAACTTCCAGTCCACGCGAAACCCAGCCGCCATTCTGCTTGCGTTTGGTATAAACCTGATCCCAGGTTTTTCCTCCATCTATTGTTTTTACAGTTCTTCCAAAATCGGTCCCGTAACAGATATCCGGATCCACAGGAGAAACCGCAAGTGAAAATGGATTCTCTCCCCAGGTAGGACCAAACCGTTCGTTTATCCAACCGCTTCTGAAATTAGCAGAAGGGATATTTTTATTTTTTATCAGAAAGTCTTTCCATGCCAGGGTCCATGTCTTTCCATAGTCCTCACTGCGCGCTACACCGATACAGGTGGTGTCTGCATGCACTTGTAAACTATTATATGAAACGTACACGACGCCCGGATGTCCCTCACTGGTTGCAATACTTCTCCACTCGGGTATTTCAGCATCTTCAATGAGGAATTGAAGGATCCCATCCTGTCTGTTTTCCCAGGTTGCACCAGCGTCTTCGGTATAATAAACACCTGAAGGGTCACCTTCCGGATTAAAATATGACCTGCCGGAAATCGCGTAGAGGATATATTTATTCTTGTTGCGATCGTATCCGCCTGAAAATTCCGTAAGCTGTTTTACTTTCTCAGGACCTTTGTTGGTTTTCCAGATCCCGTTTATCCTGGAGGTCACCGAGGTCTTTCCGGTTACGAAGACAACCCGGCTTGCTTCAGAGGAAGATGGATCGACGAAAATATTTTTCGGTTCATCCTGCAGGTCAATTTCTTTCCGCCAGTGCACGCCGCCATCCTCTGAACTGTAAAAACCATGAGCGTTATCAATTGAAATTGCGGAATACAACTTTTTTGAATCATCAGGATCGACAGCGAAAGCCGTAACCTTTCTTCGTGTCCCGTCTTTGGTTGCGACGACTTCGGTGGCGTGATCTCCCTTTGAAACAAGGCCCTGGATTTCAGAAAGCGGTGGATAGAATAAATTCCACGTATTACCGCGGTCGGTGCTTTTAAACAAGGCTACGGAGTTGGCATAGACAGTATTGGAGTCCAGGGGGTCGAATACAAAATACTCAACCGGGCCCCGCAGGTTAAACATGCGCCATGAATCTCCGCCGTCGTTTGTTACAAAAGATCCGGTCATATCACAAGCAACCAATACAAGGTCCGGGTTATGCGGACTTACCTTCGGGTAAAACATAGCGCCACCACCACCATATCCAACAAATCCCCACGAATCATTTCTTCCATTTGGGTTTTTTGAAATAGCAATTTCGCGATCTTCTTCCTGTAAAGTTCCGGAGCAGGAGTGCATCAGAAAAGCAAGCAGCAGCGATAGTAAGGGACGATGTCGTTGTCTTGAAATCCACTGAGAAGGAAGGTTCATTTGTGCAGGAGTTTACGTTGTTTGGTGAATGGTGAGTTGTGAATTATGAGTGAGTCGCAGGTTATCGGGGTTTATCATTCGTCGCAAGTCTTTCTATTTATTTTTATGAAGTAAGGACCGATGGACCTCTCCAATTCACACTTTCCTTATTTTATCTTGTGCTCAGGAAGGGTGATCACGCAATGTGGCTTTCTTTTTTACAATCAAAGTCTTCGGATTCTATTTCGACTGTTGTGTGCTGGATCTCAAGGTGCTGCAGACTGTGCTTTACCTCTTCCTTGATACTTTCGCGCTCATCCACGGACTTGCTCTGTTCCACCACGACATGCAGGGTCATAACATTGTATTGTCCATCCATCGTCCAGAAGTGAAGGTCGTGAAGGTCTTTAACACCGCGAATTGCAAGGATCTTTTTTCTGATCGTCGCTTCATCTACGGTGTCTGGACGCGCCTGTAGCAATATGCGGAAAGTGGTCCGAAGATTTTTGTATACGTTAAAGAGAATATAGCAGGCAATCAGGATAGATAAAATAGGGTCGAGAACGGGTACATCAACAAACATCATGACGATACTGCCCGCAAGCACCGCAAACCAACCCAGCACATCTTCCATAAAGTGAAGGGCGACTACCTTTTCATTTATGCTATCGCCCTTTTTCAAACGAAACAAAGCATAGCCATTCACCACGATGCCTATGAGTGCAAGAATAACCATACCCCTGGCGTCGGGCTGCTCCGGATCGAAGAAACGGAAAATTGATTCGCGGATAATAAATACAGAACTGATGATAAGGATAAGAGAATTGATAAAAGCACCCAGCAGCGAAAACCGCCGGTATCCGTAATTAAATCGCTCATCCTTTTCCTGACGCGATTTCTTGTGAAAATAATAGGCGAGTCCCAGGGAAAGGCTGTCGCCCAGGTCATGCACTGCATCGGACAGGATCGCTACACTGTTTGTATAAAAACCGCCCGCGATTTCCAGTAGCGCGAAAGCGGTGTTGAGCCAAAACGCAATAACGATATTTTTCGGCTTGTCATTTTGACCGATGTGGTGATGATGCGAATGATCGTTTCCCATGCTCCCTGGAAGCTTATATAAATACAGGAAAAAGGAAGCCCCTGTATAATTATTTACCATCCTTCCCTGGTGTGCAATTTCGGAATTAATTCCGTGCAACAGGTTTGCATTTGAGGAGAAAGTTTCAAGGTTGGAAAGGACTGAAAGGTTTTTTCCGATCCCTCAAACCGCGATTGACGGCGCTTCAAACATTCCAGGCTACTTAGGAGCAGAATCAGGGATATTGATTTATAGTCCACAGTTCAAGGGCAATTGTCGACGGCAGTTACCGTGGATTGTGTACTTTAGCCTAAAAAGATCTCTATCCCTGAGTCCGCAGTGTGGCGCTGACAGCTCATCGCTTACTTAATTATGATAAGAATTACATTTCTTCTGTTTGCCGGTCTTATCGTTACATCCTGTAGCAATGGACAATATACTCCAGCTTCTGTTTTTGCTCACAACGACTATGTGCGTCCCATTCCATTTTACGCAGCTTACGATCTGCAGGTTGGATTCATCGAAGCGGATGTGTTCTTAATTGATGGCGAAATTCTGGTTGCGCATCACATACGTGAAATCGACAAGGAAAAAACCCTCGAAGCACTATACCTGAAACCGCTGTTAAAAGTAATCAATAAAAATCGCGGTTCGGTTTATGATGACCCCCGCCGCACTTTAACCCTGATGGTCGATCTGAAAACGGAAGGTGTCGCAACACTGGAAGCAGTTGTAAGTCAGCTTGAAAAATATACCGAACTACTCTCCTGTCCTTCGCTGCGTTTTATGATCAGCGGCAACGTTCCGGATCCCGATCGATGGCCCGAATATCCATCCTATATTACGTTTGACGGAAGGCCGGGGATCGCCTATACCCCTGACCAGCTAAAAAGAGTAAGCATGATCAGCACAAGCTTTAGCCAGCATTCAAAATGGAACGGAAAAGACAAGATTCCAGACGATGAGTTAAAGAAGATCGGGAAGCTTATGGAAGAAGTGCATGCGAAAGGCAAACAAATCAGATTTTGGGCTACACCTGATTTTGATATTGCCTGGAAGGAACTCATGCGTCTGAAAATGGACGTTATAGTTACGGATGACGTCGTCGGGCTAACCGAATTTCTCAAGCTGCAAAAATAATTTGAACTAAAGTGGCGCATTTTTCCGATCAGGAAGTTTCCAATCTATTCCTTCTTTTTTTTATTTTCCTTAAGGTTGCCGGCATTGCCGAATCTGACCAAGGGAAATTGATGCCCCGAATCGCGGCTGGTTTAACTGCTTATAACATAAGTGTGTATTACGCGCCCGAAGACAACTGTCGGTAAAGAACTGCTGAATATTCGACATTTTGGCAGATGAACCGATTGCGTGAGTGCAAGGGATTGCGCTGGGATTCTCCTCTATCGTTTGCGAAATTGCACTAACCTGCCAGACGTATTTTAGAAGAAGCTGCTTCCACCAGCAATTGATTCATTGGAATGAGAATTTTTATCCTGCAGTGGTGGAAATTTTGTGACACCATAAAAAGGCGAATCTTTTATTTAATGAAACCAGATATGAATAAATTAAAAATAGCCCAGGTTGCACCATTATATGAAAGCGTTCCTCCAAAATTGTATGGTGGTACCGAGCGAGTCGTTTCCTATCTTACAGAAGAATTAGTACAACAGGGACATCACGTTACCTTATTTGCGAGTGGGGATTCGATCACAAAAGCACGGCTGATACCTGCCTGCGATCGCGCTTTGAGGTTAGATTTGGAATCCGTAGATCAAATGGTGCATCATATTGGAATGCTGCAACGTGTGTTGGATGAATGCGATCATTTTGACGTCGTCCATTTTCATATTGACTATCTGCATTTTCCCCTGTCGCGATTAATGCGATTGACGCATGTAACAACCCTGCATGGCCGACTTAATATTCCAGACCTAAAACCATTTTACAATCTTTTCCAGGACATGCCTGTAATTTCTATTTCACACGAACAGCGAAAGCCACTAGGAGAAATTAATTGGGTTGGAAATGTTTACCACGGTCTTCCGAAAAATCTTTTTAAGCCAAATTACAATCCAGGAAAATACCTGGCATTCCTGGGAAGGATCTCGAAGGAAAAAAGAGTTGACCGCGCCATTGAAATTGCTATCCGCAGTGGGTTACCCCTGAAGATCGCTGCCAAAATTGATAAGACCGATCAGGAATATTTTGATCAGCACATAAAAAAGTTGCTCAACCACCCCCTGATCGAATTCATCGGAGAAATTTCCGATAAGGAAAAAAACGAATTTCTGGGCAACGCCACCGCATTGGTTTTTCCTATTGACTGGGTCGAGCCATTCGGACTTGTGATGATTGAAGCAATGGCGTGTGGAACACCTGTAGTCGCTTATGACAAAGGCAGTGTTCCCGAAGTTATCGACCACGGTGTCAACGGCTTCATTGTCGACAACGAAGAGGACGCTGTCAAGGCAGTTGAAAATATCGGCTTGCTTGACAGACAGGAGTGCCGGAAAGTTTTTGACGAACGCTTCACGGCCGGCCGAATGGCCACGGATTACGTAAAAGTTTACAGCCGGGCCCTTGAAATGGAGAGAGACATTTACGACCTGAAAATATTGTAACCATGCATTTTATCGAAGTTGAAAACAAATATTATATCCTGGCAACTTCTTCGCTGGCGGATCAGCGGACGATGGTGCTTAAGCAGGGTGATTCTTTTGGAATTTTCGATTGGCTTGGAGATATCCACCAGGTGGGAACAGGTACGCAGGGAGTATACCACAACGGTACGCGGTTTTTATCGCGAATGGAACTCAATATCAATGGCAAGAGGCCTTTACTCCTCAGCGCGTCACCGAGAGAAGACAATCAGATACTGGTTGTCGACCTTACCAATCCCGATCTTCCATTAGATGAGCAGGAAGCGCTAAAGCAGGAAACTGTCCACATCCAGCGATTGAAATTTCTCTGGCATGCAAAATACCATGAGAAAATAAAACTCCTGAATTTTGGATTGGAGAATGTCAGGTTTGTTTTGGAAATAGAATTCCAGGCAGACTTTTCTGATATTTTCGAGATCAGGGGAATGACCCGGGAAAAGAGGGGAAAGAAACTTCCTGTCCGCAACGAAAACGCATCAATGTTCTTTTGCTATCAGGGACTGGACGACGTGATGAGAGAAACGAAAATACTTTTCACGCCGGAGCCCCAAACCCTTGATCACAAAACGGCTCGATATGAGATCGAATTGATTCCCAAACAGGAGATGGAGCTCGAGATTGAGATCGCCTTCGCGGAGAACAATGAAAAAACTCCATCCGTATGTTTTGAACAGGCCCGCCATGCCATGAATATGCACATGGAACGGACGCACCAATATTGCGCTGGTATTCGCACTTCAAATGATCAATTCAATGACTGGATCAACCGTTCCAAGACCGACCTGATCACGATGACCACCCAAACGCCTTATGGATTGTATCCATACGCGGGTGTGCCTTGGTTCAGCACACCGTTCGGACGTGATGGCATTATTACCGCCATGGAATGCCTGTGGGTCGAACCCGATCTCGCGAAGGGAGTGCTGCAATATCTGGCGCATACACAAGCGAAAGAATTTAACGATTTTCAAGATGCAGAGCCGGGCAAGATCTTTCATGAAACGCGCGGCGGTGAGATGGCTAATCTGAAGGAGATCCCTTTCAAGATGTACTATGGCACTATCGATGCAACTCCGTTGTTTGTCAGCCTTGCAGGGGCCTACCTGGAGCGAACTAACGATGTGGCTACCATTCAGAATATATGGCCGCACATCAGGAGAGCGCTTTACTGGATGGATCATTACGGGGACATAGACGGTGATGGCTTTGTGGAGTATAAGACAAAATCCTCAAAAGGCCTGACCAACCAGGGGTGGAAAGATTCCCAGGATTCCGTTTTTTATGAAGATGGCAAGCTGGCACAGGATCCCATTGCACTTTGTGAAGT
>JBBDXJ010000016.1:0-1442 GCA_040902445.1 Cyclobacteriaceae bacterium
AGCTTTTCTATCTCATTGATTTTCAGTAGAATTGTTGTGACAAAGTAGAGCTAATTTTGGAAGTTTTTAAAAAGAAAAGGCAGAAAACTCCCAAAAACGTCATCGACAATACATGCGCCGGATAAAACAATACGATAGCTAGAGGAAATACATATGAACAGCACAAAAAGAAAACGTCTGGAAGCGAAAGGATTTAAGGTAGGTAATGTTCAGGAATTTCTGAATCTTTCGCCGGAAGAAGCTGCCTATATTGAACTTAAGCTTGTCTTGAGTAAGAATCTACAAGATTATCGCAAGGCCAGGCGACTCACTCAAACTGAACTCGCACGCCGAATCAAATCGAGCCAGTCAAGAGTTGCAAAGATGGAGTCTGGGGATCCTTCAGTTTCGATTGACCTGCTAATTCGATCGTTGTTTGCGTTGGGTGCGTCCAAAAAGCGCTTGGCCGGCATGCTTGTGTAAATTTTCGCCTGGGTGCAAAAAGCTTTTGGAAAGTTATTCAATCGTTTGATCCATGCCAAAGTACTCTGGAATCGTCGACTTGAAGGGCACAATGGCTTCAAAATCCTTGAGAAAACTCAGGTGAGAACCGGTCAGGCGCAGGATGGTGAAGGTAGTAGATTCCCTGGCTTTGCTTGTGAAACGATCGAAGCGAGGTCTTTGGATTTATGGTGGCATTGGACTAAACGCTTTATATGACTCTGCTAATTTCCGAAAACGCACTACACATCCATTGTAAACGAAATGAAAGTAGTACAACACATGTAGAAGTTGGTTTATGGGTGGATATCGGAACGATCGGATACATTAAGGATTTGAAGACTACGAAGCGTTGAATAATAGCTTTCTACTCCAGGGAACGCTCCACAAATAAAGCACAACAATTCTGTCGTGCTTTATTTTTTTCACTTGCTCAGAACATTTTCATACTTTTTGCAACCGCATGAATTTGCAAGCGTTCTGAAATTTCAATTCCGAAACCTGGTTCTACGGCCGGTTTGCGCTTAGTTTGGGACACCGAACGGCGGACCGGTGACGTCGTTAATGGTCCAGATCTCACCGGTGAGCGTGACGACGTAGGCGGTGGTCCCGATGAACTCAAGGGAGGTGGGTCGGTCCAGCCCGGCGGTGATCAGTCTGAACGTGCCGTCCGCATTGACCCTAACGAGTGAGCCGGTGTTCGGCTCCGCCGGCGAGCCTTCGCCAACGCCGTCCCAGACACCCTGCGAGAGGGCGAAGAGCGTCTGGCCGCGGCCGAACTCAACATCAATGAGCAACGGGGCGCCGGAGGCCACGTTCATAACCGTCGGCGAATTCGGACTAAACGACACCACCCTGCCGTCTTCCGGAAGGTGAGGGACGGGCCCGGCCTGAGCCATGTACACTATGTTGCACTAAACCTTCGGTAGCTCTTGCTCATTTCATAGTAAGTTGTATTTGTA
>JBBDXJ010000017.1:0-53612 GCA_040902445.1 Cyclobacteriaceae bacterium
ACTCAAGGCCTCCGCCTTCGGCTTCCCTGAAGAAGGGAAACCAGTACATCAGAAATCCCAAAAGGAAAATGATAAAGGTCCGCTTCAGTATTTTACTCCAGAAAACCGAATCCGGCTGATTTTTGAATTTGTGCATGACGAAAGCCATCGCGTTGCCTACGGCAAAAAGGAATGAGGGGAAGACCAGATCCGTAGGGGTAAATCCATGCCAGGGTGCGTGCAGCAGAGGGGCATATACAAAGTCCCAGCTACCCGGGCAATTAACAATGATCATGAAACAAATAGTCATGCCCCTGAATACATCGAGGGCCAGGTAGCGGGTTTGTTGTTCGGCCATAGGTGAGGTTTGTAACACCGCATCATGCGGCGCACTAAAAATATGAAATCATTGCAGGGGATGAAATATTAACGACCTTTTTTAATTGTAGTCTGAGGGTGTTCCAGCACACATACCCGCCCATTGTGAGTGGTGAATGGTGAGTTGTGAGTGAGCCCCTGCGACTCACCCGTCCTTTTCTTTGCACTTAACTCGTGCTTTTTTCACTTTACTATTGTGTAGGGCCCTAACACTGGCCTCTATGACGTCACTTTAACAGGTCGTAAACGACACACTCCGCTAAATTTGATAGCTGGCAAGCCCTGCGCCCCACTCACTATCTCACGGTTTCAGCTTCTCGTTCAACTTGTGCCGGTCGCTATCCCGAAAATTTTTTTTCTCCAGATTCTTCTTGAAAGCTTCTGTGAGGTCAACACCAGTCTGGTTGGCAAGACACATCAGCACCCACAACACATCGGCGAGCTCATCTGCCAGGTCAGGACTTTTATCCGATTCCTTTTCGGATTGTTCCCCATACCTGCGTGCGATAATTCGCGCAACCTCGCCCACCTCCTCGGTGAGCATGGCCATATTTGTGAGCTCGTTAAAATAACGCACACCCGTGGTAGTGATCCACCGGTCAACTTCCTTTTGTGCCTCCTGAATAGTCATGGTATAAATTTTATGTGAAGATAACCGGCCTAAGTACCTTCAATTTTAATTAAATTCAATCGTTGTAAGAAACATGTAATTTCCTAACCACGATTACCATGTTTTTATCATGCTATTTTTGTATCTTATTAGATTGAGCCTGCTCGATAAATAGATCCTTATTCCCCTATACGCCAGGTGGCAATTCCTGCGAATTTAAAAACTTTGGCCGCGTCATTTCAATGCACGACTATTTTTTCAGTGATCCTCTTTCTGCCCACCGCTATTTTAATAAAATAAAGTCCTGGTTTCCATCCCGCTGTATTGATGGTCAATTCATTTTCGCTTCCTTGCTCATGAGGGATTCGTAATGCCACCAGACCTCTTGTATCAGTTACCTCTACTGTTCGGAGTCCCGGCATGCCAGACAGGTCGACGGTCAGAATACCGGCATCGACGGGGTTAGGATAGATCTTTATTTCACTCTTCGCTTTTTTTTTAAAACCGGTGACCTCATCAAGCACCTCAACGGAGAATGAGACCGAGGTAGAATTAAAACCAAAGGTTGATTCATTCATCGTATTTCCGTTTGTTAGCTTTATTGTAATGACAGCCTTGCCAGGTGCGGAGGTATCAGGATTCAATACCAATAAACCATTTGGCGACGGATAAGTATGATTTAATTCCGGTGCTGGAACCATTGCTTCGTTCGAACTGGTCACCTCAAAATTCAATGCACCACCACCGCCATCCGCAATACCTGAAAGTGGAATCTCCATTGAAGCATCATCGCCAACCTGGAAAAAATAGTTTGGTATTTCATCCATCGAAGGGCCTGATGGACCATTTCCCACCAGCGTCGTGATACTTTCCCCCGGAAGGGTTACCACATTGGCTATTATGCCTGACTCAACGGAATTTTCCGTACCAGAGGTGCGGTAGGCTGTAAACTCCTCTGGCCGCACAGGTATATCCAATGAAATATCTTTTTGTGTTTCCGAGGTATTGATAAGAACCAAAGTCATTGTACCCTCCTGAGGATTCTTAAAGGCAAGCGTCAATATTTGCGAGTCTTCTGATACTGCATCAATGCGGATGGCGCCGGGCCGTATGTATCTGAAAAATTGTTTAGAAACGTGATATAAAATAGTAGGCTCGCCGTTAGCCATAATGGAAAATTCGCTTCCGGGCTCACCGCTGACAGACCAATATATCCAGGAGGAAATATTACCGAAGCGCAGGGCCAGATACATTGATTTGGCCAGATCCATTCCGCCTTCAGGCGTTTGAGGATAGCCAGATGTTTCAGTCATCCATAAAGGTTTTTGATATTCGTCTGAAATATTATTCTTCAAGGCGGTCCACCCTTCGGCAGAACCATAGTCAGGGGCCACTCCGTCAACGTAACCATGCACTGCATAAACATCGAGGTAGGGATTAGGTTCCTCATTACTGAAGATGTTGCTGACGTAATTTTGTTGTACACCCCACGACCATTCAGCCATATGTTCGGGTCCGAAAATTTTCGTGGTTAATCCCTCCTGACGAAATTTTCCTCCCACAACATTTAACAACGCGCCATATTCCTCCGGTTTCACGACATTGGATTCAAACGGGTTCGCAAAGAAAGGTTCGTTTTGAATACTGATAGCATAAAGATCAATGCCGGTTTCCTGTTTCAGGATCTTGACATAGGCAAGCAAGTATTCCGCGTACTCACGATAATATTTTGGATCCAATCGCCCGCCGCATACTTTCCTCCTGCTATCGCCTGTCGGGCAGTTATTGCAATTGTAACACTGCTCGGGAATGCGGTCAGGGTCATCGTGTAACTTCATCCAGTCAGGCGGCGTCCACGATGTGGCTATAAGTTTTTTTAAGCCCGCTTCCCTGAGCGCTATATAATAGGGAATCTGCCGCGCAAGATTCGATCCCGCCCTGTAGTTAAATTTGCTGAGATCCAGGTTGTTTGAAGAACTGTTGTCATTAACCGGCTCCAGGTCCCAGAAAATATTGGTACGCACTATTGTTGCGCCGAGGTCATCGAGGAAATAATCAATGAAGGAATCCGTATAGAAAGGAGGAGGCTCCCAATAAGCCTTAATGCCTCCAAAAGCGCCAAATCCCTGAATGGTCTGATATTCTTTCGTGGGATCGATGGTTACTTTCGATTGGGCATAGGTCTGCCATGAAAGCATTGAAAAAATAACTATCAAAAGTTTTTTCATTTCAATATCTGCAAAGAAGTAAGATGTGTTTCGTGTCTAACCCAAAACCTGGAATTCATCCTAGTCAACCCTTCTCCTGCTAGTGCTATTCCAACTAATATTTCCTAAAAAATGTAAGATTACAGGAATTGCTTCCATGTTCTCGATTACGGATTGAAAGGTAACGATATATTCTTTTCCTTCTGTCAAGATGACTTTGGTCATCCGAATTAGTAATACAGAATTTTTTGAGTGGAGTGAAATGGGCTTCAATTGCATTTAACCAACTCGCATAGGTTGGAGTTGCAACCAAAGTAATCCGGTTGTCCTTAGCATATTGAACCAAACATTTTTTCCAATGTGAAGAGAGGTTGTCCATAATTAGGAATATTTTTTCATCAGGGGGATAGCAGTATCGAAGTCGCTTCCAGGCTTGGAGAATATCTTCACTTGTTTTTCGCTTGTGCACGGTCCCGGTAAGAACATCATCATGAACGTCATAGAACGCCAAGAGCTGTTCGGTGCCTGCCTTCCGAGAATAAGTGGCTCGGATACGTTGAGTATGGCCTTTTCGGGCCCAACATACGCCATGCATTGGCCGTAGTTCCATGGGACCAAATTCATCAAAACAAACAACATGACTGTGTGATGGACATTTGCTGTATAGTTTTAGAACGCGGTTTTTTTTTCCTCGAAGTCAGGATCGGGAGACTCTTTCCAAGTTTTTGTGTGCTGAAGACTAACGCCCTCCCGCTTAAGCAGTCTGCGAATCCATTCATTGCTCACGTCAGGAAAAAGTCCGCGCTTCAGCAAATAAGTTCGAAGTTTTGAAACAGACCATTGTGTATATGGAAGGCCTAAGTCCGTGGGCCGTGCCAAAGCAATCTTAATCATTTCTCGGATTTGTTTGCTGGAAAGTGTGGATGGCCGTCCCTCCGGATTAGGTGGGTCCTCAAAACCGGCAAATCCATTTTCATTAAATCGTTCAATCCAGTCATATATTCCTGTGAAATGCATGCCGGATCGCTCTGCAATCTGTGATACGGTAAAACCGCGACGAGCAATATCAATAGCTCGATATCGCTCATAGGTCCTCGCTGACATGGTTTTATCTCTAAGTTTATGGTCTAAAATCAATTGCTCTTTTTTGCTCAGTTTGCGGAGCAGGATTTTGGTTGGTCGTCCCATAGATTTGTATTTGCCCGTAAGACAAGATACAAATCTTTTACATTATTAGCAAATAATAGTTTGAATGGCACTAGTATCTTTCCTGGAGGCTTGCCCCCGCGCCCGGACTTATACTGTGTGCTACCGATTGCTTGCGTGCCGGCGGTTCATAGAATTGAATGGAATCATTGTTGAACGTGTAACATACAAGGGCCCTGCCTTTGTATTGGGCGATTCAATATACCGCGCATCTCCATCCACAACAAATCCGCTTTCGTTCGGTGGAAGTTCTGTCCAGTTGAGGTTTCCGTCCCCCAGCAAAATGGTACCAAGGGAGGCATTATACCGACCAAAAAGGGTTTCCTGCGCACACATATTTCCGCTCACAATATACGGCTCTCTAATTTCGTCATCTGCTTCCTTATTTCCCATTTACCAGATACCTTTCTCCTGATGACTTCCCCTGTGTAAATGATCAAGGGGGCATATAATTTTTCGACAACATCTTGCATACTCCAATCCTTGATCTGTAGATCAATAATTTTTAAGCTTTCCATGCTATAATACAACATGTCCTCATCAGCTACAAGCAACGATAGTTCATTGAGATATTTTTCAACATCCACGGGAAGACTAAGACTGCCTTTGAAAACGCCCTTCAATACATGAAAATTCTTTCCTTCCTTCCCTTGAAGCGCGTCGAATTTTACTGCCTGTATCACGTTAGGTTAAAAGCCAAAAGGGGATATACCCGAAAAATCCTCATCCTTGAGTACAGCTATGATCATACCTTTTCTAAATATTTCGCAAAGACAATTCGGGAGAGTAATTATTAACTCCCTTCCGTCTGCACCCGGACTTTTTTACCGGCGTTCGAGTTCCTGGAATTCGATATCTAAAACTTCGAAATTTTTCCAGCCTGTGAAATCAAAATGCCACCATTCGGATGAATTTACTTTAAAGCCGAATTTTTCCATTGCGCGGATCAGTGTCTGACGATTTTTCCGTATCTCGGGATCCGGCATCGGCGTGGATGGCCAGGCTTGTTTGGAAAAAGAATCGTAACCAGTAGGCATTTTTAATTCCTCCCCGGTCTTCAGATCAATGAGGGTGAGATCCAGGGCGCAGCCGCGATTATGCCGGGAACCGCGATAAGGTGAAGCGACGTAGGTAGTGTCTCCGTAGACCTCATAAAATTTCACCGTTGCTTTATAAGGACGGTAAGCGTCAAATATTTTAATTCCCAACCCGTCCTTCTTTAATTCTGCGTGAATTTTTTTCAGAGCATCTGCGACTGGCTTGCGCGCATAAGCTTTAGCAAGATCATAAACGCGCTGGCCGGTGAAATTATTGGTCGTGGCATAACGGATGTCCAGCACAATGTCCGGTATATGTTTTGCAATGTCAATTAATTCTTTGTCGGGATTTGCTCCAACACTTTCGAGATATGCATCGTAGCCTGTAGGCGTCAAACCATATTTATATTGGCCAATAGCGTTAAAGGACAACAGGAAAAAAATTATTGCAAATAAAGACGTTTGATTCATTACGTTCTGTTTTTACTGTCTGCAATGATCGTTACTGGCCCGTCGTTTACCAGTTTAACTTTCATATCCGCGCCAAACTCACCCGTTTGTACGGTCTTACCCAGTGCGTATTGTAAAGCCACGATAAATTTTTCGTAAAGCGGAATTGCAATTTCAGGCTTCGAAGCTTTGATATACGATGGCCGATTTCCTTTTTTTATACTGGCATGCAAAGTAAATTGGCTAATGAGAAGAATATCTCCACCGTTATCTTTAACACTGATATTCATCACACCATCCGAATCACTGAAGATACGCAGGTTGACGATTTTTTGTGCAAGCCAACCAATATCTTCGTCGTTGTCTGCATCTTCTATACCCACAAGTACCAACAGGCCTCCTTCTATCTGTCCGCGAATTTTATTTTCGATCTCAACCGACGCCGAGGATACGCGCTGAATAACACTGATCATGATTTAAAGTGACGAATTACGAACGACGAATTACGAATGTGATGAACTGTTACCGATTACTGAATATCCCGGGATTCATGAATAAAAACTCCCAGTGCTTCTTTTGCTGCTGAAGCCAGCATAGCTGTGGCCACTTTATCAGCGGGGATGGCTTTGTATTTTTCCGGAATAGCAAAACCAAACATCTTATACAGAACTTTCGCAGCACCCTCCCCTGGCCGTTTATCTTTCCGCTCACCTAACAGCAATGAAGGCCTGAAGATATGAAGAGATCTAAAACCAACGCCGCGGATAGCTTCTTCCACATCTCCCTTCACCCGGTTATAGTAGATAGAGGAACTTTTATTCGCACCCAGCGCCGAAACGAGCAAATATTGTTTTGCGCCTAAGGCTAAGGTTGCTTTGGCAAGAGCAAGGGGGTATTGAAAATCAACCTCATAAAATTTTTCCTTTGATCCCGCTAAGGCCATAGTGGTACCCAGGCAACAGTACACGTCATCCGGTTTGAGGGCCTGGAGCACTTTGGCGGGGTCATTAAAATCCGTGATAAGATTCGAAAATTTTGCATGCGACATCGCCAAGGGCTTTCGGCCTACGGCAAGCACCTTGTCATATCTGTCGGTTGCGAGCAGCTTCCGGAGAAGTTCGTTTCCAATCAACCCGGAAGCACCTGCGATCAGGGCCGTTCTCATAAATGAATGGTTCTCCGGCCCATCTACTTTTCAGAGGATTGATCTATCCGCGTTTTTTCCCACAATAAAAACTTATCGATCTCATTACTCACCGAATTGTAAACCCAGATCAATACGGCGAAATCGTCAGTAAGGCCGGTTAATGGAATAAGATCCGGTATAAGATCGAGCGGATTCACGAAATAAATAATGGCGGCCACAATCAGCAGGATCGTTTTCCAGGGAACTTCCCGGTACTGGCCCAGCGCGTAGGCTTTGACCAAACGGCCCAGAACAAAAAATTTTTCTTTGGCAGCGGCTGCATTTACATTCTTCCAGTTGGTAGCTCTTAATTTTAAGGCCAGTTGGGGAAGCAGTGATAACAAGCGCGATGGCGTACCCACGATGGAGGTAGCATGGCGCAACGCTGAAGTAAAAAACCTGTTCATACAAATGAGTTAACGTGCGGATACCCTAAAAAATTCTTTGCACTTCTCTTTTAAGCTCACTCAGGGCGTGGGCCAGGGGGTCGACGGCCTTTCCCATAGTTTTTTCAAATATTTTTTTTGAAAGATCAAGGCTCGAGGCCCCCTCACCCATCTCACTGGCGGCGTCATTAATACTGACAATCAGATCTTCCTTTGCATTTTTGACCAATTCCCATACCTCTTCACTGATGTAAACCTGTTGAGAAACATTGTGGTTGTATTCATTCCTCACCTCCGCCAGCAAAAGTTGCTGAAATTCTTTGGCAGGAATACTTCCTGTATTCAGGCGTATGAGCAGATTCTGAGGAGACATCCGCTCCAGGAACAGCGTCATGCGCTCGTAGGCATGCAGGCGATTCGGCAACACCGTTTCAATGCTCCTGCCCCTGATTTCCAGCTTTTTCAGATCAATATCTTTCTGAATAAAGGACCTGACTACCAGAAATGCTGCATATAACACCACTGAGGCGGGAATAAGAATTTTTCCGAATTCAATTAATGCATCCATAGAATTTAATAAGCGCTAAAAGTGTTTTGAAATTAAATAATTTTACTTCACAATTACGCACATGTTTCACAACATTCATCCGGTATCGATCTCAACCCGCGCCTGTGAACAGATTCATCATATCATGAAAACCAAGGGCATTCCCCGAGATTATGGCTTGCGGGTTGGTATCAGAGGCGGCGGATGCGGGGGTATGTCGCTCATCATCGGATTTGACAAAAAGAAGGAAACTGACCTTTCATATGTCATTGACGGGATAGCCGTCTATGTTGATAAAAAACATGCCATGTACCTCATTGGCAAGGAAGTTGATTTTCTGGACGACCCTGATGCCCGGGGTTTTACATTTTTAGAGGAGACGAAGGGCGAAAAGTAACTACCTTTTCTTTAACAGAGACAGCGAGGCTCTCTTGCATTTGCCTCCGATAGGGGGATTGACCTTCGCAATTTTAAGCTCCACCTGACCTACCTCCGGGAGGTCGCGCAGTACCCTTTCAACAATCTTCTCGGCCACGGTCTCCAGCAGTTTCGACGGTTTCTCCATCTCTTCTTTCACAAACTGGTAGAGGATTTCATAGTTAACCGTTTTTTCCAGGTCATCGTCGATAGCTCCTTCAAGAATATTGGTCTCCACAGCGATGTCAACCTCAAACCAGTTGCCCGATTCCCTTTCATGGGGATAGACACCATGAAATGCGTGAAACTCAAGTCCTTCAAGGGAGATTTTTCCGGTCATAATAATTTTAGGAGTGGGACTTGGTCTGGCCTAACCCTGTTCGCACCCTGCAAAATAAATCGCCCGCGGAATTAAACGATGACATCTGGCTTGCTCAGAACGAAATTATCCAATCTCGTCAAAAAAAGATTTCTGGGTTTTCCTGGGAGATTCAATAGGAGACGGGTTTTCCTCCAGCATCTCCTCTGGTTTTTCTCTGGGTTCTTCCTTCCGGGATTTTTCATAATCCAGATTTGGAAAAGCAATCTTCTTGGCTTCCCTCCGCACGACAGAAAGATGATGATCAGCATCAAAGTCTTTGGCGTGATTTCGCGACCGCTCTACTTTATCCAGAACTTCTGAAGCAAGGCGTTTCAGTTCACTGATCATATCCTCCCGGGTAGCTTCCAGCTTCTTGTACTGGTCAACAATTCCTTTCAACCTGTCTTCCATATCGGCAATGATCTGCCTGGCACGCATGTCCGATTCTTCGATCGTATCCTTTGCTTTGGTTTTCGCTTCATTCAACAATTGATCGGACTTCAGCTGTGATTCGCGCAAGTGTAGTTCAGCGGTTTTTCGTGCCTGGTCAACAACGCTTGCCCCAGTATCTTCCGCCGTCTTCAGTGTTTTATATAACGAGTTCTCGACTTCGCGCAGTTTTTGAATTTCGCGTTCCGTTGATTCAAACTTAAACTTCAATTCTTTGTTTTCATCTACGATCCGTTCCCATTCCTGAGAAAGCGTCATCAGAAAAGCATGGACTTCATCCTTTTCGTAGCCCCTGAAGTTTTTTTCAAAGATCTTTTGCCGTATTTCAAGTGGTGTGATTCTCATAATTTTATAGTTTAAAAAATAATTTGCCAGACCGAGATCGAGCGATCGTCGCTGGCACTGAGTAGTTGATTATTGTACCCTGTCCATAGAAGCTTATTTACCGAAGTGCCGTGGCCGGCATGCCTTGCTCTGTCAATAACCTTTAAAAGTTTGAAGGCATTGGCATCCCAAACCTTTATGGATTTATCCATGCTACAAGTTACGAAATGTTTACCATCCGGGCTAAATTCAATATGATTAATTGCATACAAATGGGCTACCACTTCTTCCGCTATTTCGTACTGTTCCTCAACTTTCCAGACTTTCAACCTGGCATCGCGTGAACCGCTCAGCAATGTTTCACCGTTGGGCGAGTAGCGGAGGGTAAAAACAGAGTTTTGGTGAGCAGGCCATTCATATTTCAAGACGAGATGCTCATCAAAGATCCTGATGAAATAGTCACTGAAACCCACGGCGATTTCTCCTCTTGCGTTATTAACCGCTATAGTCCTGGCGCTTTTTTCACTGGCCTTAAGTTTTTTCAAAATGGTGAGTGTTTTCAGATCAACCAAGTGTATCATACCGTCTCCACTTGTTACCAACAGCTTATCTCCCAGAGACTGCATGTCAAAAATAGCAGCCGTAGTAAGTTTTAACGAAGCGAGCTCCTTTTTATTCTGCCAATCCAGCAGATGAATGCCATCGTAATTATGCCCCGCCACCAGCGTGTCCGATTTCGGCAGGTAATGCAAGGCATAAACAGAATTCGGAAGTTTAGCAATAAGCTCACCATTGTCCAGAGCTTCCAGATTCCACCGGACAACCATTCCATCTCCCGCACCCGAGAAGAAATGGGAACTCTCTTCCGCTGGCTGCAAAGTATACACAGCATCGTTGTGACCTGTAATGGAATGCAGTCTTTTGATTTGTACCTGGGTCATCCGTATTTAATGATTTGAAAGTTCTACCTTTCAGGAATTTTATAAAGAACTACAATTTAGGGAATCGGGCATAAGGCCACGGCAATTATTTTACAGCTCCTTAACTTTCAACATAAATTTTTTTTATAAATGCCTGTTGACCGTATTTATAATGGACCTGATTCGATCTGGGGATTTTGGAGAATACTGGAAGATGAAACATCATTGGCGGCGCAAGTTCCATTAGAGAAAATTTCCGATTCAATTACCAATCCATCCAAGCGCCTGGAATTCCTCGCCGGGCGCGCCCTGATCAAAGGTCTGTTGAATAAATGGAATTTGCCCTATGCGGGTTTGACCAAGGATTCGTTTGGCAAACCCTATTTGACGGCATCTGATATTCAACTTTCGCTCAGCCATTCTTATCCCTATGTAGCCGCCATTCTTCATCGGCACCAGAATGTGGGCATCGACCTGGAGCAACCGAAGAACAAACTCCTTCGCATTGCACCAAGAGTACTTTCAGCAAATGAATTAGCCGACGCGGGTACTGATATTGTCAAGCATTGTATCTATTGGTGCGCGAAAGAAGCGTTGGTTAAAATCTATGGCAAAAAGGACCTTATTTTTTCAAAAAACCTGCTAATAACACCGTTCTCGCGAAGCTCAGAAGGGCATTTAATTGGCCGGATTCTTGCCAAAGATACTGAAACAGCCATACCTTTAGAGTATATTGTTTCTGACAATTTTGTCGTGGTTGTTTCCCGGTAGCTCATCCCAAAAAATCAGCAGGCTCAAACTGCCGGAAGATAAATGAAAAAAATATGAAAAAGATCTTTCTGATAACACTGTGGCTGGCTTTTCCTTACTCCCACGGGGATGCTATTGCTCAGGTGGTAAAGAACTTTCAGCTTATCAACGTACTTAACAACCAGACTGTTTCTCTCGACACTTACCCTTCGTGTGAAGGTATGGTGTTGATCTTCACCAGCAATTCCTGTCCCTACGATGACTACTACAGGAAACGCATCGAACAGCTCTCACAAGCCTACCAGGATCGCGTTCCAGTTGTGCTGGTGAATTCTCATACCGAAGCCAACGAAACACCGGAGAAAATGCTCGCAAAAGGAAAAGGCCTCAATCTAAGTATGCCTTACCTTGCCGATAAGGATCAAACTTTGATGACAAACCTCGAAGTGAGGAAAAGCCCGGAGGCGTTTTTACTGAAAAATGAAAACGGAAAATTTTCAGTTGTATACAGGGGCGCAATTGACGACAATGCGCAGGTGGAAGCAGATGTTAGACACCGTTACCTTCGGGATGCCATTGACATCATGCTTACCAATCAGAAAATCGAAACGCCAGAAGTGCGTCCGGTGGGCTGCAACCTTAAAAAGAAGTCGTAAGTTCTAAGTTCTAAGTTGTAAGTAAGGGACGCAACCTACAAGTCCCGTGAAAGCCATTTACCACTAACCTTCTTATCCCTTGACGCCAGACCGCTGTGGTCCGTGGGCTGTGGACCTTTCACCGTTCTTTCATAAACCGCCTGGTAGTGTTTCAGGAGATTTTCCCAATCAAACGCCACGGAATAACTTTCCACATTATTGCGCTGGATGTTTCGCTCGCGCCGGTTTTGCATCAGGAATTTATAAAGGAACGACGCCAGCTGTCTGGCACTCCAGTCAAACGTCCGTTTCCCCCGCTCCACAACATAAATGCCGTTCTTATCATGGTCGGGCAGATGTCGTAAAAGGTAATCGCCAAAACCTGAAAGGTCGCTGGTGACAGAGGGGATTCCGCTTGCCATACATTCAAGTGGCGTATAACCCCACGGTTCATAATAGCTTGGAAATATTCCGAGGTTACAGCCGCGAACAAATTGCAGGTATTCCATTCCAAACAACGGATTGGTGAAGGAAATGAAGTCAGGGTGATAAACAATTTTTACCTTGTCAGTTTCGGCATTTAAAAATTTCCTCGCCTTCAGGAAATGCAAGATCTCATCGTTGTCTTCATCCACTAACCTGTGGGTTACCACCAGTGGTAATTTGTCGGTTTTCCATGACTGAATAGTTCGTCGGTAACGAAGCTTCCAGTATTGATCTACAAATTCATTCAGATCCGGCAGGCGGTGATCTTCCCTGACAGTGCTTTCCTGAAATAAATGTTTACCCACCTGCTGTACAATAGCATCACACGTTTGCCTTATCTCTTCCATCATGGCCTTGGAGTGTAACACCTCCGGCATCAGGCTGTAAAAATCCCTTTTGCTGACAAAGAACATGACCACCGTTATATCGGCTTTTTCTTTTTTTAACTGCTCATTCAGGTGAACGAGGGCTTCCAGGGTAAGATCAAAACCTTTGTTCTTATATTCGAACCGACCCGAAGTAAAAAAATAGATCGTTTTATCCAGATCGAAAGTATAGGAATTGAAAAAGTGCGCCATGACAAACTGGTGAATGCCTTCCTTATACTGTGTGTGAAGATTTTGCACTTCATGATCAGTCTCATACCGATGGATATTTAAACCATTAGGTAACACAGCATCAGGTTTCCTCTTCAGCAGGTGCTTGCACTCTCTTGCCGTAACTTCACTTACTGTTGTAAAAAAATCACATGACTGCGCGCTTGCGTATTCAATAGCTGCTTCTGTTTCGACGCCAAATTTTTTGGCCTCCTCCTGCCATTTAAAAAAGGGAAGATGGGCATAAAAGAAAGGAGAATTGATTGCAAGGTGCCGTCCCAGTTGTGTTGCGTGTGTGGTAAAGACAGTTTTAATTGGCATCCCTTCTCTTTTCATATCCAGAATAGGAAGACTTGACATCCACTCATGAAAGTGAGCGATCAACTGCTGATTTTCTCCCGCCAGTTTTGCGACCTCATCCAGGAACAATTTCGTTAAATACCCAAAGGCTATCACCTGATTGAACAGCGTATTCTCCTGGCTGATTCCGATTGAGTGATTTTTCCATAACAGATATTTAACAACATGCAGCGCCTGATCTTCAATTACATTCGGATTGATGAGCACCACCCGCGGTTTGCCGGTCACGAGCCATTCGGCATAGTGCACGTGGTATCCTCGCTTGCGCAGGATAGCTGCAGCCTGACCGAAAATGTCCTGAGCATCATCCATGAATTCCAGTTCCGCATTAATGTTTTTGTGAACATAAGGTCCCACCAGACAATACCGTCCTGTCCACTGCTCCATTACAGCGGGTACCTTCGAGCGGATAACAGTGTAGATCCCTCCTACCTGGTTGCACACCTCCCAGGCGATTTCAATAAGATGGGCTTTGGGAAGTAAGGTAGAATGAGAAGATGATCGTTTTGACATATATCAAGCCAGTTTGACGAGAACGCCCTATTAAATCTATGATTTAAATGCCAAACTTTCAGGAAACAGCCACTTAAACTTCATGGAGTATTATTTGTTGAAGGTTTGAAAATTTTACCGATCGAATTGAAGTTTGCCTGGATTTTTACCGGCACTTTTTCGAGGTGGTAACGTTATACTGGCATGAGCTTTAATTAAGGAGAAATAATTTTTTCACATATCATGAACTTCGAAAAGTATACTATAAAATCACAGGAGGTTTTGCAGAAGTCCGCTGAGATTGCCATCAGCGATCATCATCAGGGGATTGAGCCAGGTCACTTGCTGAAAGCAATTCTTGAAACAGATGAAAATGTTATCTCCTATCTGATCAAGAAACTCAATGTAAACCGGGCTTTGCTGGATACGAAGCTTTCCGAAGTAATTCATAGTTACCCAAAAGTAACTGGTCAGCAACCCTACCTGACTTCAGCTACCAACGCGGTGCTGCAACAGGCAGAGAAAGAACTACGCGAATTCAAGGATGAGTTTATTGCCGTAGAACACCTTCTCCTTGCTCTCCTCCATTCCAACGAAAAGGTTTCCTCTCTACTGAAAGATGTGGGATTTGAAAAGGCCGGCCTGATAAAAGCCATCAAGGAATTGCGCGGCGGTTCCTCTGTGAGGGATCAAAATGCAGAAGCCAGGTACAAATCACTGGAGCGCTACTCCAAAAATCTCAACGACCTTGCCAGGAAAGGAAAAATAGATCCCGTAATTGGCCGTGATGATGAGATCAGAAGGGTGCTGCAAATACTTTCACGCAGGACAAAGAACAACCCCATACTGCTTGGAGAACCCGGCGTCGGAAAAACCGCGATTGTTGAAGGTTTGGCTCAACGGATCGTTGATGGTGATGTTCCTGAAAACCTCAAATCAAAAACCATCATCTCCCTGGATATGGGCCTGTTGGTTGCCGGAGCGAAATACAAAGGAGAGTTTGAAGAGCGCCTGAAAGCTGTCATTAAAGAGGTGACAGATTCTGACGGTCAGATCATTCTGTTCATTGATGAAATTCACACCTTGATTGGCGCGGGAGGCGGCGGAGAAGGCGCAATGGATGCCGCAAACCTTTTGAAACCCGCCCTTGCGCGTGGAGAGCTTCATGCCATCGGAGCAACAACTTTAAAAGAGCATCAAAAATACATTGAAAAGGACAAAGCCCTCGAGCGCAGGTTTCAATCGGTAATGGTAGACGAACCCAATATAGAGGATTCTATTTCCATTTTGCGGGGAATAAAAGAAAAATACGAACTGCACCACGGTGTGCGGATCAAAGACGATGCAGTCATTTCAGCCGTGGAGTTGTCGAGCCGATATATTTCAGACCGGTTTTTACCGGATAAAGCAATCGACCTCATGGATGAAGCCGCCGCGAAACTCAGGCTTGAAATGGATTCATTGCCCGAAGAACTCGATGAGCTCAACCGGAGGATCATGCAATTGGAAATTGAGCGCGAAGCCATCCGGAGGGAAAAGGATAAAGAAAAAGAATCCATCCTGACAAAAGATATTGCAGAATTGAGCGAGCAGCGGAATTCGTTAAAAGCGAAATGGGAAAGTGAGAAGGAACTCGTTCATGGAATCCAAAAGGAAAAAGAAAATATAGATCGTCTCAAGTTTGAAGCAGAGCAGGCTGAGAAGGCTGGAGACTATGGCAAAGTCGCAGAGATCCGCTATGGTAAAATTACTGAAGCTGAAAAGCGGCTGAATGAATATCAGTTGAAAATGACCCAACGGCCGAAAGGCGAACATTCCCTGCTGAAGGAGGAAGTTGACAGTGAGGATATCGCAGAGGTGGTTGCAAAGTGGACGGGAATTCCCGTTTCAAAAATGGTTCAGAGTGAGCGGGAAAAACTCCTCCACCTGGAAGATGAATTAAGCAAACGGGTCGCCGGTCAGGAAGAAGCAATCCGGTTGCTAAGTGACGCAGTACGAAGAAGCAGAGCCGGGCTTCAAGACCCTAAACGGCCAATAGGTTCGTTTATTTTTATGGGTACTACCGGTGTTGGTAAGACGGAACTCTCGAAAGCACTGGCAGACTACCTGTTTAACGATGATTCGGCAATGGTGCGACTTGACATGAGCGAATACCAGGAACGCCACAGCGTTAGCAGACTCATTGGCGCACCTCCGGGCTACGTGGGTTATGATGAGGGCGGACAGCTCACAGAAGCTGTGCGAAGAAAACCGTACTCGGTGGTATTGCTCGACGAGATCGAAAAAGCCCACCCCGATGTGTTTAACATTTTGCTGCAAGTATTGGATGAAGGCAGGTTAACAGACAACAAAGGCCGGGTAGCTAACTTTAAGAATACGATTATCATCATGACGACGAACATTGGCTCAAGCATCATTCAGGAAAACTTTGAGAAACTAACGGATGATAATTACTTCGAGGTGCTGGAAGTAACCAAAGATGAAGTGTTGACTTTACTCCGCAAATCTGTTCGTCCGGAATTTGTAAACCGGATCGATGAGATCATAATGTTCAGGCCACTCAGCAGAAAAGATATCCGCAAGATTGTCGACATTCAAGTCGACCTTGTCCGTAAACGTCTTGATGAGGCTGGAGTAAAACTTGAACTTTCAGATGCTGCAAGAGAGCGCCTGGCAAAACTTGGTTACGATCCGCAATTCGGCGCACGGCCACTGAAGCGGGTTTTGCAGAGAGAAATTCTGAATGTCTTGTCAAAACAAATTCTGGCCGGAAACGTCCATAAGGATTCAGTGATCTATGTCGATCTGCACAACGACACTGATTTTGTCTTTGAAAACGCGGAAGATGCCGGGATATTAAATTAGCTGCAGATGGAAATGCAAAGTTGTTTCGGAGAAGCACCTTCATCCACCTGAATATATGACCGTTAAAAGTTAAAAAATTTCAAACCAATTCCCTTGGCATCATGTTAGAATAGTAGGTTTAAGGATTGGTAATTCCGTTCTGATCATACAGCACGGGATATGTTGGTTTGAGGGGTTTGGTTTGAACGTCCTGCCATTTGGCAGGACGTTTTCGCTTTTAGACCATGCCCAGGTTTTACTGAACTCTAGTGAACAAGTTCACAGATGTCCTGCAGTTGTTTGGCGTTGGTGATTGCATGGCCCTCGGCAGTATTGTTGAAGTAAATAAACGCCTGGCGGCCCTGAGGTCTGTTTAGAATTTCCTGCACCACTTGTTCCAGTATTTGAATTTCGTATTTGGAATTATATAAGTGAGGCAAACCGTGAAAACGGTAATATAGCGTGTCCCTGGTACCGATCACCGTTTCCGGAAGGGCCGGATGGCTCATCCCGCAAAAGCTGATATTGGCGCTTGTCAGCGCATCAAATACGGTCTGAGTCCACCAGGATGGATGGCGAAATTCCAGAACATTGCGAACAGTTGCGTCCAGCATGTCAGTAATGCGTGAGAGCCGATCAGGTTCATATTGAAAATTAGAAGGAAATTGAAATAGAACACATCCCAACTTTTCACCAAGGCCAGCCTTCGTGGTCTCATTAAAGTCATTTAACATGCGTTGAGCATCCTTGAATTTTTTGAAGTGTGTGATATGGCGGGGCGCTTTAACAGTAAATGAGAACCCTTTGGGACTGTTGGTATACCAGTTTTTCAAACCCTCAATGCGGGGGAACTTGTAGTACGTGCCGTTCAATTCGAGTGTATTGAAATGGGTGCAGTAATATTCAAACCATTTCCGCTGAGGAAGATCGTCGGGATAAAAAATCCCCTTCCATTCCGGATAGTGATATCCTGAGCATCCTATTTTCCACTCCATATGAATCAAGCCTACGCAAGTTTTATTCCACAGAATCTTTTGAGGTCAAATTGTTGCCGCCTTCTTGTGAGGGCGCGAATCTCTGCCCTATGGGGGAACGCAGAAAAAATCAAATATTGTGAATAAGAGAACCGAAAAGCCGCACCCTTAAAACCGACAGTTGTTCAATAACGAGGGGGAAATTGTTGCACATTTCTGGAAGGACGTTCGAGTCAAACAAGCCGAACTGGTGCTGCTATATATATGTATATGGGAGATTGTCGAACTGGCCAGGGCTCCTGATAAAAATATACGAATTTTTTCGTAACAAATTTGTTTTTACACCGTTCCTATACTATTATTGAATACGAAATCGTTCGTATATGGAGAAAAAACCTTTCATAAAACCTACGGAAAAGGAGCTAGAAATCCTGCAAATTCTGTGGAAAAACGGGCCTGTGGCAGTTAAAGACGTTCACGAATGCATGGGGGGCGACCAGAGCAATGGTTATACCACCATTCTAAAACTCATGCAGATAATGCATGAAAAAGGGTTGGTGACACGCCAAAAAAGCGGCAAGCTACATCTCTATAAAGCCGTTGCTTCCCAGGAGCATACGCGACAGTTCATCATCGATAAAATGATCCATTCTGTGTTTCAGGGATCAGCCACGCAACTGGTGATGAGTGCCCTGGGAAACAAAAAGTCTTCGAAAGAAGAGCTGACGGAAATCAGACGCTACCTGGAAAAACTTGAAGGAGGTGAATGATGAATATAATCGCTGACTTAGTCTACAAAGATCTGACAAATGCGTTTGGCTGGGCCCTGATTCATTCGGTGTGGCAGTCAATGATCATTTTGTTAATTGTTTTTGCGTGCTTGCGATTTATCCCGGCAGTCCTATCGGGAATTCGTTATGCGGTAGCGTGCAGCGGATTATTTCTGTTCATCGCAACCAGCGTTTTTACTTTCATTCATTTGATGGGCCAGAGTACCGGGACTTCCCCTCTTCAGGTACAGGTAACAAACCCGGAAATCGAGTTTGCCTTCTATCAGGAGGCTGAAACAATATCGCCCGCCACACAAGCATTTTCCCTCATCTCATCTGCCGTTCAATCAAACATGCCCCTCATTCTCCTGGTATGGGCGGCAGGGTTCTTGCTTTTTTTCGCACGCTTGTCGACGGGTGTTTTGTATACCTGCAAGCTCAGATCTGAGGCCTTGCCGCTGGAAAATGTATGGAGTGAGTACATAAAAATTGCAAAGCAAAAATTAGGCATCAACAGGTTAATAACGCTCGGAGAGTCTGCGGCTATCAGCACACCGATGGTGATCGGATATTTCAAGCCCGTCATCCTGATCCCCGTGGGCATGCTGACCGGCCTCACAACCGAACAGCTGGAAACCATTTTCCTCCATGAACTCGCCCACATAAAAAGGCACGATTACCTCATAAATTTTGTGCAATCAGTAATTGAAACAGTATTTTTCTTCAACCCCTTTATATGGAGTCTATCAAATATCATACGAAGAGAGAGGGAGTTTTGCTGCGACGATCTGGTCATCAGGCATCATGGTGGTGCCGGGGCATATGCCCATGCGCTCGTTCAACTGGCAGAAGTGCGGCTGTCAGCCCATCTTTTTGCCTTGTCACTTGCAGACGATAAAAATCAATTGCTAAACCGAATCAGGAGAATTATGGAAAATTCTGTTAAAAACTACTCCGGCAAAAACCGGATGATAATTCCTGCTATTTTACTTCTGGCCGGATTGTTCAGTATTTCATGGTTAGGCATTCAACAGGAAAAAGGTTTTAAGGAAGGTCCATCCCGTTCAGATCAGGATACTGTTGTGCGGAAAAATGAAAAAGGTGCGCATTATTCAGGAAGGAGCATCATCACGCTGGATGAAGAAGGTCAACCACATGAGGAGATACCAGTCCCATCTGTCGAGCCTGTACTAATGGTTATACCGGTCCCGCCTGTAGATCCTGTATTACCGGATGTCGAGCTGGAAGCCATTCCCGATACAATCCCTTTTGGTCTCCATTTTAAGGATCGGAAACAGTGGGAAAAATTTTCAAAAGATTTTGAAGAAAAATTCAAAACCAGATTCGAGGATTCTTATTCAAAACACCAGGCCGGCCTTTCAGAAATTATGAAGGAAATGCAGGAAAAATTTCAATCTCAGGATTGGCTGGCCATGGAGCATTTTAGATTCCCCGACGAAGCAATTCTGAAGGCGCAGGAGGATGCCTTAAGAAACCTGGAGGATTTCGAAACACACCATACATTTAAAGACCTGCACAAAAACCTGGAGACCCTGCAGGAAAATTTGGAGCATATGCAAAACCTGGATCTTGGCAGATGGGATCATGATGGATATTTACAAAAATATGATGATGCGTTGCGCAAGCAATTGATCAGCGATGGATATTTATCTGAAAATGAACCTGTCGAAAGAATGGAATGGAATGATGACTCTTTTAAAGTTAATGGAACGGAGATCAAGGATAGTGACAGGAAGAAATACAGAGATCTTCACGACAAATATTTTGAAGGGGGCCAACGGAGGGGAAAAGTCGAATAAGTTTCCGCCAATCGTTCTCAACTTTCTGAAAGTTTTAGAACTTTCAGAAAGTTCGCAGCGGTGAGCCTCACCTGATCCGCTCCACCCCCAGTCCAGGCTTATCAGAGCAATACATAAATCCATCCTTTAAAATAAATCCACCTTTAACCACATCATGGCCTAGGTCGAGGCTTCCGTCAAGGTCTATGTACTTAGTGTTCGGGCAGGCAAAAGCAGCGTGAAGCGCAGCGGTAATGCTTACAATACTTTCATCGTTACATCCCCAAAAGAGATCGACACCTGCATGGTGAGCAATATCGGCGATTTTCAGGCCCTGCGACACACCACCGCATTTCATCAGTTTGATATTAAAAATTCCGGCTGCAAAGGGAGGTTTGATTAATTCCAGCGCATCCTTAGGTGTGATCAGCGATTCATCGGCAGCAATCTTTGTCCTGATCTCTTGCGGCAGCTTTTTCATTTCTGACACCGCTTTCGCCGGCAGTGGTTGCTCCATGAGTTCGATGTTAAGTTTCTTCGTTCGGTGATAAAAGTCTATAGTTTGATCCGTCGTATAGCCCTGGTTGGCATCGATGCGGATGACAACACTGTTTCCGAAATTTTCGCGCAGTTTTATCAGGCGTTCAATATCCTCAGACAGATCCTTTCCCAGTTTTACTTTAAGGATCTTGAATCCCTGTTTAATAAAGTCGGCAGCCTCTTTTACGGTCTCCCCGACATTCTTAATACCAATGGTATTGGAAGTCGGAAGAGATTTGATTTTCTGGCCCAGGAAGCGGACGAGAGGAACGCCCAGAAATTTGGTGAAAACATCGTAAAGAGCAATATCAAGGGCGGCCCGGGCAGACGGGTTTTTCGGAAAGGTCTGCCATACTTCGAATGTAAGTTGATGGATTTCGAGAATATTCCTGCCAAAGAGAAACTGGAGATTTTTCTCCTGCAGGGCGTCCAGGCACTGGGTTAGATTTTCTCCCACAACATATTCGCTGGGATTTCCAGAACCAATTCCGGTCATTCCGTTGTCTAAAATGATCTCCACGAAAGCGTTCTGAACCTTGTCAACGGTTTTAAAAGCAATAGTGTAAGGCTTGGTATTTGCTAAGTCCGCATCCCAGACCTTTATTCCTTTAATATTGGGCATGTATATAACGAGGTTCTATTATACCGTTACGATCAACTTTTTGATCATAGCTTCAAACAGGGGCACCAGGCTTTCCACGCCATCTTCCAACGGAAGGATCACTGGTATTTGAAGTTTCTGATGGGCCTTGCGGGCGTACTCCCTTGCTTCAGGTCCCTTCATTTTTGCGGAGTTTATTGTTACAGCAACCGTAGGTGCCCCGTAGATCCTGATCAGCTCGATCTCCTCTTCGGGTTGGGCCACCAGGGCAGGATAGTGATCCATGTCCTTATAATATTTGCGCGACGGGTCGTGCTGAAGAACTACTGCATTGGCTGCAGCCGAACAGATCCATTCCGCTCCGGCAGGTCCGCTCGGATTTCGCAAAGATGATTGGCCCTCTATAAAAATAATGTCCGGTTTCGCTTCCTGGTAACAGGAATAAACGGCGTGTTCCATTTCGCCGGAGATAAAATCATTCAGCGTTGAATCAAACACAAAACCATACTTCGCCCCTTGCATCCAGCCTGTTTGTCCCGTGTAGATCATTTCCGCTTTATAGCCTGCATTTCTCATTGCGTCAACCAAAAACCGGGTTGTAGTTCGCTTTCCCAGGGCGCAATCAGTTCCCAGAACCGCAATTCTAGGGCATTTAACTTCCTTTATTTTCCCTGACCAGAAATGGAGGTCCTTGAATTTTTTAGGTTTGCGAACATCGATGATCTCGACGCCTTTTTTTCTTGCCAGATCTGCTAACTCCGGGATATCAGAAATAAATTCATGCAATCCATTGACGAGGCCGTGTCCATGTTCTAAAGCGCCTCTGAGTTCGAGACGCAGTGAATCTGGAATGACCCCGCCCTTCGTAGCAAGTCCGATGATGGCGTAATCCGCCTTAGCGGGAGAATTTTTAGCAAACGCTGCCATTGATGCATAAACAGGGATATTGCGTTTTTTACCGTCCAATACCTCACCGGCATCTTTACCGGCAAGCTTCGGGTCAATGACCGCGATAATATTGAACCGATCTGTACCCCGGATAAGCCCGTGTGCGGTTTTCGCACTAATGGTGTCAAGATAACCTCCGGTGATAACGATGGCATTGCTTTTCATATAGAACAAAAGCGGGAAATACGGCTATAAATGCCAGTTTTACAACAGCCGGGGCTTTTTTTGGTGACTGGACTAGCAAAGTTTGTTCTCTCTAAAAGGTCGAAATCCATTTCATGCTGGCTTACTTTTTGAGTATATTTAAATATGGAAAGCTTTTCAGCTAAACTTTCCATTATCGCTGAAATCCACTTTAAAAACCAAACAGAAAAAGCATCAACCATATAAAATAAGCAATCATGAAGCTCCTTAAGATCTTTTTGTTATTTGGTTTTATGACTTCTGTTGAATCCGTTTCCGCCCAAATACGCAGCATTGTGGGTAACTGGCAATTAGTAAAGCAAGGCAGTTGCCTGGAAGAAACGGCCAGCCGACAGGATGATACATTGCAAAGTTTACGGGAAGATATGCAAACCCGGAGTTCAGTCTCGCCCCTGGTAGTCAATTTCAGGGAAAACTCGTCGGGGGAAGAATCAACCAGGATTCTGAATACAAGCAAATCAGCCAACCAGAAGAAGTTCTTCTACAAGTTCAATGGTGAAATGTTGCTGATACTGGATAAAAAATCACAGACTATAAGCGACAATTATATGGTTGATAAATTTACCGCCGACTCGCTGATAGTCTCAAATGCATCGCGCCCCTGCGAAACGAAAATTTTTGTCAAAATAACCCAGGACCAGGCAAATTGATTTTGTGTCGGAATTGTTAGCCATACCGAGTTAAGTTCTTTATTAACTTTGTATCGCTATGGTTGAAACATTGGCCCGGCGCGACATCCGAAAACTTTCGCTGGAAGAATTAAAGGAATTTTTTGTGCAGCACGGCGATAAGGTTTTCCGTGCGCAACAGGTATATGAGTGGCTTTGGAAAAAATCAGCCAAGGATTTTGACCAGATGACAAACCTGTCGCTTGCCACCCGCGAGTTGCTGAAAAACCATTTCGTCATCAATTTTATTCAGGTAGACAGCATGCAGCGCAGCGCGGACGGCACGATAAAAAATGCCGTAAAATTGCATGACGGCCTGATTGTTGAATCGGTGCTGATCCCAACTGAAAAACGAATCACCGCCTGTGTTTCCTCGCAGGTAGGCTGCAGCCTGGCCTGCAGGTTTTGTGCCACTGCCCGCCTCAAAAGAATGCGCAATCTCAACCCGGATGAAATTTATGACCAGGTAGTAGCCATCCAGCAACAATGCGATCTGTTTTTTGGAAGACCTTTGACCAACATTGTTTTTATGGGGATGGGTGAACCATTGCTTAACTACAGCAATGTGATGACTGCCATTGAAAAGATCACTTCACCGAAAGGTCTCAATATGGCATCGAAACGGCTTACGGTATCAACAGTAGGAATTGCAAAAATGATTATGAAGATGGCCGATGACGGTGTGAAGTTCAACCTGGCTGTATCCCTGCACTCGGCTCTTGACGAGGTTCGCTCTTCAATCATGCCGATCAATGATACCAACTCACTGGAAGAATTGGGGGATGCTTTAAAATACTGGTATAAAAAAACCAAAAAGAAAGTTACCTACGAATATGTCGTATGGAAAGGCATAAATGATACGGAAGTTCACGCACAGGCATTGTTGAAATTCTGTCAGATAATCCCTTGTAAAGTAAACCTCATCGAATACAACCCAATCGACGATGGCGAGTTCCAGCAGGCATCTGAGGATGCGCTGAATATGTACATGCATCTCCTCGAAATGAATGGAATCACCACACGCGTCAGAAAAAGCCGGGGCAAAGATATTGATGCTGCCTGTGGACAACTTGCTAATAAATCAATTGACAATTGAGCAATTGGTTATTTCTTGCTGGCATTAAAAAGTTTTTCCTTTTCATCCTTGGTGAGACTCTCGTAACCGCCTTCAGAAATTTTATCAAGGATCCTGTCAATTTCTTCCTGCGTATATCCGCTTTTTTCACCTGATGGGGGTTTGGTACTGGTTGGCCGCTCCTTGCGGTAAGAAACTTTTACTTTTGGTTTCTCCTTGAAAAGATCTTTGAACCAATCCATCGTGACGGTGATCCATCCGCCCCAGTTTACTCCTGCCTGCAATTGTTTCATGTAAATAAATCCCATCAGGGCGCCACCGAGATGCGCGATATTTCCGCCCGCATTATCGCCAACGGAGTACAGTATGGAAAGAAAAATGTAGAAGCCAACAATGTATTTGATTTTAACGGGTCCTAGAAATAAAAGAAAGAAAGTATAGTTTGGCAGTAACGTCGCTGTGGCAACCATTATAGCAAAGATTGCCGCGGATGCTCCTACCATTCCGGCTGGCGCTGTCAAAAAAGGAGGCGGATTGGGTATCAGGTTATAAGCCATCAGATATAAAATAGCTCCAGCGATTCCTCCTAATAAATACAACGCAATTAGTTTGTCGCTTCCCAGATATTCGACAAACAGTTTTCCGAACCAGTACAGGAAAAGCAGATTAAAAAGTATATGCAGGATACTGGTGAGATCATGCATAAACATGTACGTTATGATGGTCCACGGGCGGGTTACAAATTCCGAAAATCTCGAAGGAATGTGGAATTGTTCGGCGATAACAGACCATAATTGCTCCAGGCCGGTGAACTTCGAGATCACCATAATTATCCCCATAGCCACAAACACCGCCAGGTTGATGATGATCAACTGCACGTGCCCGTTGTTATATCGTTGAAAAGCGTTTTTGAATTCTTCGAACATAAAACTTATCTTCTTCTCATCCAGAATTGTATCATAATAATGGCCACGACGATGCCGCCCAAATGGGCCAGATGTGCAGTGTTATCACCAGGATCAGATCTGAATCCCGAATATATGGCAATACTTCCGAGGACCATCACCATATACTTTGCCTTGAAAGATACCGGCAGAAATAATAATCTTAACTCCATGTTGGGGAAAATGATTCCAAAAGCGGTCATAACGCCGTAAACGGCGCCGGAAGCCCCAATCATTTGTGAAAAAGAACCTAATCCGAAAAAAAGGTCCATTAAAATATTAAAAACCCCTGCGCCGATCCCGGCTATAATATAAAACAATAAAAACTGCATTTGATCCCAGAATTCTTCCAGAATGGGTCCGAAAAAACTCAGCAATAACATGTTAAAGAAGATATGAAAAAAATCTGCATGACAAAACATGTAGGTGAACAACTGGTATGGCTTAAAAGCTGCATCCTTAACATTATATAATGCCAGCCACTCCGTAATCGGCATTATACTTTGTAAAATGAAAACAATAACATTTAAGAAGATCAGGTTTCGAACTATCGGGGTGAGTCTGAACATAGCCGGGGTGTAACGCTGTATTTGTTGTTGCCTTGCCAGGTCATTGGCGGTTAAAATAACTTTCAATTTTACGCAATTCAAAAATAAAAAAAGTCGGGATTCCATCCGGAGTATAATTGCTTGTAGCGCACGCGAACAAACCATCGATTAAAGCCCGCATTTCTTCCTTAACGAGAGTCTGGCCCGCTTTGATGCCTGCCCGTTTTGCCAGCGAGCGGGCAAGGTTCTCTTTTAAAGGGATTGAAAGGTCGGATTGATTGATCTTAAATTGTTCTATCAAGCCCTCGAAAAGCGCTTTTCCGCTCCCCCCTGTAGATAGGTTGGTAGGCACGCCATTGATGAGGATTGTATTTTTTCCAAAAACTTCCAACCGGAATCCTAAAGCAGCTATTTCCTGTTCCATCTCTAAAACCAGGGCGAAGTCTGCCGCGCTTAAGCTAACGGTTTGCGGAAAAAGATCCTGCTGGCTTTGAGCCGATTTATTTTTCAACTGATTGAGAAATTTTTCGTACAAAATCCTTTCATGGGCGAATTGTTGATCCAGGATCATCAATCCCGACCGGACCTGCCGCATGATATATCGCTGATGAAGCTGAATTAGCGTCTTTTCCTCGGTGGGAGTTTCTACCTGGTCATTCGGTTTGCTTACACTGCTTTCAAAACGCAAAACTTGCGGCATCAACGGAGGTGCGCCAAAGTTTTTCGATTGTTCGAATAATTTTTCCCAGTGTTCCTGATTCGGGCCGCCAAGTCCGGTGGAAAAACGCTCTTCAAAATAAATATCGTTCGATTGGGACGCTGCCTGGCTGAGTTTCGAGATAATATTTACATCCGAATTAAAGTCAATGGCAGGGGTGAGATTATGCGAACCAATTGCCTGGCGAACTGCAGACCGCACCACCGCATAAATAGCGCGCTCATCGTCAAATTTGATTTCTGTCTTGGTGGGGTGGACATTAACATCGATATGCTTTGGATCAATCTCCATAAAGATCACATAAAACGGAAAACTATTTTCGGGCAACAGGTTTTCGAATGCGCTCATCACTGCGTGATGAAGATAGTTACTCCGGATAAACCTGTTGTTTACAAAAAGAAATTGTTCTCCTCTCGTTTTGCGGGCAAAGTCGGGTTTGCCCACGAAGCCGTTCACTTTCACCAGGTTTGTCTCCTCCTGGCAGGCAGCAAGTTGCTCCTGATAGGATTTGCCAAAAATATTCACGATTCGCTGGCTCAGACGGCTGGCCGGAAGATCATAAACCAGTTCATCGGTTTGTAAGAAAGAAAATACTATTTCTGAATGTGCAAGCGCCAGACGCTGAAATTCGTCGATAACGTGCCTCATTTCAACCGGGTTCGATTTTAAAAAATTCCTTCGCGCAGGTATATTATAAAAAAGATTCTTCACACTGATGCTCGTTCCTTTTTCGCAGGCGACGGGCTCCTGTTTTTTTACTTCAGAACCTTCGACGACGAGACAGGTCCCCAGTTCCTGATCCGCATGCCGCGTCCTCATCTCCATTTGTGATACCGCAGCGATAGAAGCCAGAGCCTCTCCGCGAAAACCTTTTGTGTGTAAAGTAAAAAGGTCTTCCGCTTTACGTATTTTTGAAGTAGCGTGCCGCTCCAGACTCATCCGGGCATCAGTCTCAGACATGCCCATCCCGTTATCGATAACCTGAATTAAAGTTTTCCCAGCCTCTTTTACTATCAGCTGAATAACCGTGGCCTTTGCGTCAATGGAATTTTCCATCAATTCCTTGACGGCCGAAGCCGGTCTTTGAACAACTTCACCGGCCGCAATCTGGTTGGCAATGGAATCAGGTAAAAGTTGTATTATGTCCGACATGAAAAACTGCAGTTCAGGCCGCAAATTAAATTATTTGTCGTTAGTGAATAGCATAAAAAACACTATTTAAACGGTGTATGAATTGATTTTCATAACTTGTTGGCACTTTATCCCGCTGTAGATGCGTTAAGTGGTTTGAAATGATATGATTGGAAAGAAAAATGTAATCTGGTGCAGTTTGGTCATCCTGCTTTTTTCACTGTCAGCCCAGGCACAAGTTGAAAAGAAGAAATGGGTGGATAGTGTGTTTCAAACCCTGAACCAAAATGAAAAAATTGGTCAGTTATTCTTTGCGCGTTTTTCCTCCCACCTGCCGGCGGACCTGGTCAGGACGCTCGAAAAAAAAGTTGCTTCAGGCGATCTGGGCGGACTGATCTTTACATCCGGGTCCGTCGGAAAACAAGCACGCATTACTAACAGGCTACAGGCAGAAGCAAAAATTCCATTGCTGATTAGCCAGGACGCTTCGTTCGGGCTCGGGCATTTGCTCGACAGCGCCATAGCCTTTCCCATTCCGCTCGCCCAAGGTGCTTTCTCCAATGACAGCCTCATTTACTGGATCGCAAAAGAAGTGGGCAGGCAAATGAAGATCATGGGTATCCATATGAGTCTGAGTCCTAATGCCACTCCGGTATATTCAGAAACAGCCAATGAAAATATTTTGTACGGTGACGACCCCACCGCAGTAGCAAGGAGGTCTCTTCTGCACATGAGGGGATTACAGGATGCCGGTGTTTTAAGCTGTGCGAAGTTCTTTCCCATCAAAAGGATTGAGGTCATAGACCAGAAAGGGAAATCACACATCACTCTCTATCACGACACTCTTGTATCGCAGCCTTTTAAACATCTTTTTGAAAAAGGGCTTAATGCCCTACTACCCGACGCCACTGACCTGTCGTTGTTTTTTGAAACCAGGAGGTCTGACCTTAAAAAGAAATTGTCAGACGCCAGCCTCCTCCAATTCGAATCCGGAGATCTTTTACACCAACCGCTGGGGTATCAGGGAATCATAATGATCGATGTTCAGACGATGGAACACAGCACCGACAAGTTTGAGCCCGGGGACGCGGGACTTTTTGCTTTTCAGACGGGGGCAGACATCATGATTTCAGAAGAAGATACTGACCCGGCGTTCCGAAAGATCAAAAAGTTGGTGAACACGGAGAAAGAATATGCTGAGCGACTCGATGCCAGGGTGAAAAAAATCCTCAGCCTCAAATTTGACGGTGGCCTCGCCGTGAAAAGACCCGTTGACCTCGACCTTTTAGAAACCGATCTGAACACAACCCAAAGCCAGGTGTTGAGAAGCCAGGCTTTTAAAGAAACGGTCACCATTCTTCAAAATGAAAATAACGTTTTGCCAATTGTTAGCCTCGAAGGCAAAAGCTTTACATGTCTCATTTCTGGTGATAGCACCACAGGTGCAGACATATTTCACCGGAGTGTAAAAAAATATGTTCAGGCGAACCGTGTCCTGGTCGGTGAGGAAATAAAAGTCATTGATCTCTCGGAACAGGATGTTATTCTCGTGGCCTTATTTCCCGGCACTTCTAAAAAAGCGCTGCAGAATGTGATGGGTGTTCTACAGGAGCTGTTGCCCGTTCAGCAGATTATTGTCGCTGACTTCGGATGCAAGGTATTTGAACCGTACGTCAATCAGTTTCCCGCAGTAATTACAGGTTATACGGAAGAGAGAGATATGGTGGGTATTATCCCTCAGGTAATTTTCGGAGGGCTTCCCGCCGAAGGTAGGCTGCCTTCAAAATATGGTGATTTCAACACCGGCAGCGGGGTAACAACCGGGGATTTAGACCGGCTCTCGTATTCATTTCCCGAGGACGGCGGAATTGATGGTAAGACCCTTCAAAAGATCAGCGACATCGCACATGAGGCCATCAATTCAGGCTCTACACCGGGGTGTTATGTGCTGGTGGCTAAGGAGGGCAAGGTTGTGTATGACCATGCTTTCGGTCACCTGACCTACGATCAGCAGTTTCCGGTCACGGATGAAACCATTTATGATCTCGCCTCGCTTACCAAAGTTTCTGCGACGCTTCAGGCAGTGATGTTTATGCAGGAACACGCACTACTGGATATCTACAAAAAGCTCTCGGTTTATCTTCCTGAATTAAGGGGAACCAATAAAAAAGACATTAGTATTATTGATGTGCTCACGCACCAGGCCGGGTTGACTCCATTCGTTCCCCTGTGGCCCCTTACCGTAGAAGGTGAAGGCCCGGCTTTGATGCCCATGCCGATGTATTACAGCTCGCAGCAAAATGTTAGTTATCCCCTGCAGATATCTCCTACCTTATTCGGCTCCAACATCTTAAAAGATTCGGTGTGGTCCTGGATCACTTTTTCAAAAATGCTCGAGAAACCAGCGCGAACACCTTACCCTTACCGTTACAGCGACCTGGGTTTTATGATGTTTAAGCAATTGGCTGAACGAACCATGAATCAACCACTTGAAGATTTTTTGCAGCAGAATTTCTACGAACCCCTTGGTGCGTATAGCCTGGGTTACACTCCCCTCGATCGTTTCCGTTCTGAAGTAATTGCCCCGACGGAACTAGACACGCTTTTTCGCAGGGGCTTGCTTATCGGAACAGTGCATGACGAACGCGCTGCAATGTTAGGCGGTGTCAGCGGTCATGCGGGTTTATTTGGCACGGCCAACGACCTTTCAAAATTGGGACAAATGTTATTACAGGAAGGCACTTATGGAGGCCTGCAGTACTATAAACCCGAGACCGTAAGACTATTTACCGCTAAACAATTCGCTTCCAGCCGGCGCGGGCTGGGATGGGATAAACCTGTGCAAAGCGAGTGGAATAGCCCAACCTCCAGGCATGCTTCCCCCTCTACTTTTGGCCATACCGGTTTTACGGGAACTTGTCTTTGGGTCGACCCGGAATTTGACCTGGTTTACATCTTCCTTTCTAACCGTGTTTTTCCCGACCGGAGTGATAAACTTATCCAGACAAATATCCGTTCACGAATACAGGATGTTATTTATCAGGCGATATTCAATTTTTACAAAACCAATGAAAGTGCGGATTTTGAAGAAAAAAGCTATTCAGAACAATAAATTCGTGCTTTTTTCGACTTCAATTGCGATACCTTTCGGCCTGAAAATTCATTGACTTTTAACCCAATCCCTGTGGATCAGATAAAAATCGGAATAGTATGTTATCCAACTTTTGGGGGCAGCGGAGTAGTTGCGACTGAATTGGGTAAAGGCCTGGCAAAAGAAGGTCACCAGATTCATTTTATTACCTATTCCCAACCATCGCGACTCGACTTCTTGAATGAAAACCTCTATTACCATGAGGTAAACACGAGATCTTACCCCCTTTTTGAATACGCTCCTTATGAGCTGGCCCTGGCCAGCAAAATGGTAAGCGTTGTGAAAAATGAAAAACTTGATTTGTTGCACGTCCATTACGCCATACCGCACGCCTCGGCTGCATATATGGCCAAACAGATCTTAAAAACGCACGGTATAATCATTCCGGTGGTCACCACCCTTCATGGAACGGACATAACTTTGGTGGGCAAAGATCCGACCTACGAACCCGTGGTGACTTTCAGTATCAATCAATCGGATGGTGTGACTGCTGTTTCAAAGGATCTTCGCAAAGAAACGTTTAACTCTTTTAAGATCACGAATGAAATTGAAGTGATTCCCAATTTCATCGACCTTGAAAAATTCAAAAAACAAAAGAAAGACCATTTTAAAAAAGCCATCTGCCCTAACGGAGAATCATTGGTCGTACACACATCCAATTTCCGCGAGGTAAAACGCGTTCTTGATGTAGTCAGGATATTCAATAATATTGTGAAAGAAATTCCGGCGAAATTACTGATGATCGGCGATGGCCCTGAACGCGACAGCGCCGAAGCCCTTTGCAGGGAATTGCGAATTTCAGAGGATGCGCGCTTTCTTGGAAAGCTGGAAGCTGTCGAGGAAGTCCTTTCCGTGGCGGATCTTTTTTTGATGCCCTCAGAAAAAGAAAGTTTTGGCCTCGCTGCCCTGGAAGCAATGGCATGTGAAGTTCCAGTGATCTCCAGCAACACAGGAGGTCTGCCGGAATTAAATATACAAGGTGCTACAGGTTTTTTGAGCGCGGTTGGGGATATTGAGGATATGACCCGTAAGGCGTTATTCGTGTTGGATCCTTCTAATTTGCCCCGGTTCAAAGAAAATGCGCTTCAAAGAGCAAAAGAATTCGATATTTCACGAATCCTGCCGCGCTATGAATCGTTTTATGAGTATGTAATGGAAAAGACAACCTCTCAGTCTCCAATAGGAAAGGGGCTGTCATAGAAAAAAGTTAAATTCTGCAAAATCCAGACGTTATGGCTGAAGGTATTACATCCGGTAAAAAAAATGTTGAACCCGTCAGTCAGGTTCCCGGAAAGAATTACATTTCACCGAAGAACAAAGGCACAAAAAAACTGTTCGCAAACCCTGTGCTTGAAAAATTGTCCAGAACCCATATTTCTGTTCCGTTGACAGTTTTTACCGTTTTCGCAGTGTCCCTTTTGTTCTGGAGCGTCATCCACACGGAACTCGCGGCGGGCACCACCATCGGTTTGTTTTTCCTGGGGTTCATCTCCTTTACGTTCGTAGAATACATCGTCCACCGCTTCGTATATCATTTGAGCGCTCACACGGAAGCGAGAAAGAAATTTCAGTACAAAGCCCACGGAGTCCACCACGAATTCCCAAAAGACAAAGACAGAATCGCCATGCCACCGTTGTTGAGTATCACCATCTCAACGATCTTATTATTATTTTTCCGGCTAGTTATGGGCGACTTTGCTTTTGCATTTCTTCCCGGATTTTTGGTCGGTTATGCCTTTTATCTCTCTGTTCATTATATGGTCCATATCTACCAGCCACCCAGGAATTTTCTCAGATTCCTTTGGGTAAACCACAGCGTTCACCATTATAAGAACGGCGATGTTGTCTTTGGTGTTTCTTCGCCCCTTTAGGATTACGTCTTTGGAACCATGTGCCTAAAAAATAAGGAATCGGGCAATAGTAACCGGGCCACGGCATAATTGAGGATCTGTCAAAAATTGTCCGATAGTTCATTAGAAGTTGTGTCTGCGTTCGCTAATTCTTCGACAGGTCGAGCCAAAAAAATCAGCCTTTAAATTAAGTGGATTTCAAGTGCCGCGCATTCGAGTAAATCAACATACAGCTGCTATCTATCGGAAGGGTTTTTTGAAAAAGAATAGTTTAGGCCAGGATTCAGGTTTTTTAATTACCTTCCTCAGGATTATTTGAAATTTACATTTTGAAGCTGAAACACATTTCGGAAATTAATGGTTTAATCATAAACTGTTACTATGTCAGGCTACCGTTTTTCAAAATACATCCCGCCCCCTGAAAAAGCCAGTAGCGACTTTGATAAACTGCTGAAGGTCTTTATGCAGCTTATCTTAATTACTTCGGGTAATGTGGCCGAAGCCCTGCAATGGCTGACTGAAGTAGACCGTCAGTATAAATTAACAAAAGGAGATTACGGTATCGGCGATTTTATTGAGGACCTGAAAAAAAATGGCTACATCACGGATGAGGGACCAAAAGGGGAGTTTAAACTGAAACCGAAGACGGAACAGAACCTCCGGCAATCCGCCCTTGAGGAAATTTTTGGTAAATTAAAAAAGAGCAGATCCGGAGAACATAACACCCATCACAGCGGGCGCGGAGATGAACAAACCACTGAAAAACGTGATTACGAATTTGGCGATTCGCTAGAACAGATCTCTGTCACGGACTCGCTTCGCAATGCGCAGATTAATCACGGCCTGGATAATTTTCTGCTAACGGAAGATGACCTCGAGGTGATGGAAAGTGAATTCAAGGCCCAAACTTCTACGGTGCTAATGATCGATATTTCACACTCCATGATTTTGTATGGAGAAGACCGTATCACACCCGCGAAAAAAGTAGCGATGGCGCTGGCAGAACTCATTACCAAAAAATACCCCAAAGACACCCTGGATATTTTGGTTTTCGGTGATGACGCATGGCAGATTGAGATCAAAGACCTGCCCTACCTCAAAGTGGGACCTTACCACACCAACACTGTGGCGGGCCTGGAATTGGCAATGGATATCCTTCGCAGACGGAAAAATTCCAACAAGCAGGTGTTCATGATCACTGACGGAAAACCGACCTGCATTAAACAGGGAATCAAGTATTATAAAAATGCTTTCGGATTGGACGAAAAGATCCTCGCCAAGACGTTAAACCTGGCAAGTCAGTTGAAGAAGATAAAAATCCCCGTGACCACCTTTATGATTGCCACCGACCCGTATCTTAAAGCCTTCGTCAGGGAATTTACCAAAGCGAATAATGGCAATGCCTATTACAGTTCCCTTCAGGGATTGGGCAACCTCTTATTCGAAGATTTCAAGCGAAACAGAAGGAAGAACCTTTAGCAAAATTCATGGCCGATAGTCAACAGTTCATGGTTAATGCTATAGACAGTTGAAAAGGACTCATGACTCAAATCAAAAAATTAAAAGAGCATATAGTAGATGACCAATCTCAAAACTTTAGGTGAATTAAAAAGATCAGGATACAAAGCCAAGTCGATCAAGGATGAATTGCGGGACAATCTGATCGTCAAACTCAGAAAAAAAGAACCAGTATTCTCCGGTATCTGGGGCTATGAAGAAACTGTTATTCCGGATCTTGAGCGCGCCATTCTCGCAGGTCACGATATTAATTTGCTGGGTCTCCGCGGGCAGGCAAAAACACGTTTGGCAAGGCTTATGGTTAATTTGCTGGACGAATACGTACCCGTTATTGAGGGATCAGAACTCAATGACGACCCGTTAAAACCTTTATCGAGGTTTGGAAGGGACAAAGTCAATGAACTTGGAGACAGCACACCAGTTGCCTGGCTACACCGCGAGGACCGCTATACTGAAAAGCTGGCCACCCCGGATGTTTCAGTGGCCGACCTGGTGGGTGATGTAGATCCGATCAAAGCTGCGACCCTGAAGTTGCCTTATGCGGATGAACGGGTAATTCATTTTGGCCTTATTCCACGCTCGAACCGCTGCATTTTTGTTATCAATGAGCTTCCCGACTTACAGGCGCGTATCCAGGTTTCCCTCTTCAACATTTTACAGGAAGGTGATATTCAGATACGTGGGTTTAAACTGAGACTTCCGCTGGACATCCAGTTCGTATTTACCGCAAACCCGGAGGATTACACCAATCGCGGTAGTATAGTCACTCCGTTGAAAGACCGCATCGACAGCCAGATCATAACCCATTATCCGAAAACCCTGGATATTGGCAAACGCATTACCCAACAGGAAGCCCGGTTGAAAGAATCACAGAAGGCTATTGTGGCTCACGAAATCGCAAAAGATCTTGTCGAGCAAATAGCCTTTGAGGCGCGAAAGAGCGAATACGTTGACCCAAAAAGCGGAGTCTCCGCACGCCTGACTATTTCGGCCTATGAAAATCTCATCGCCGCAGCGGAGCGCAGGAGCATTATCAATAATGAAAAGAATGCCTCGATCCGCCTTTCGGATTTTGTAGGTGTCATTCCCGCCATAACGGGCAAAGTCGAACTTGTTTACGAAGGTGAACAGGAAGGTCCCAATATTGTAGCGCAAAATCTTGTAGGAAAAGCGATCCGAACGCAATTCATAAATTACTTTCCCGATCCCGACAAATTCAGGAAACAGAAAGAGAAAAGCCCTTACAAGAAAATTTCAGACTGGTTCGGCGACGGTAACAGCGTCGACCTGCTGCACGATATGCCCCAGTCTGATTATGAAAAGAGATTAAAAAGTGTTCCGGGATTGTCGGACCTCATGAACCAATTTCACAAACAAAAGGATGCGGCTACGAAACTTTTTCTGATGGAGTTCGCGCTTCACGGTTTAGCGGAATTCAGTTTGATCAGCAAACATCACCTTACCTCAGGCCTGCAGTTCAAGGACCTGCTCAGCAGCATGTTCACCCTGCCAAGACCCGGTCATGGGGAGGATGAGGATGACGACGAAGCTATCGGTGGAAAATTTTAACTCATGACCAGGCCGCAGGAAGCTCTTACTTTTCAGGCGCGGCAGGTTCGCGAACTAAAAAAACTTGTTTCACAAGGTGAAAGCGCATCACTTGAGTTTAAAAGGAAAGCGGCTTACCCTGACAAGATCCTACGCGAAATGATCGCATTTGCCAATGCCGGAGGAGGCACTTTGCTGGTAGGCATCAGCGATGACGGAGAGCTTACCGGGCTCAAACATCCCGAAGGAGACTCGCACGTAATCCAACAATCCCTCAGAAAATGCAAGCCATCTTTACCGGTAACTGAAAGCTTCATTCCTATTGGTAATTCACGTTTCGTCATTCAATATCACATCGCTGAAAGCAACGACAAACCGCACTACTTGCTGGATGGAGAAAAAAAAGAAGCCTACATCCGTGTCAATGATCAAAGTATCAGAGCAAGCAGGGAGGTCAGGGAGATTGCCAGAAGATCACAGATGAAAAAAGACATTCGTTTTCACTACGGAGAGCACGAAAAATTTCTGATGCAGTATCTCGATATCAATCCTGCGATTACGCTAAAGGAATTTATACGGGTGAGCGGACTCAAAAAATTTTACGCATCCAGGAAACTTGTGTTGTTGGTCCTTGCTAATGTATTGCAGATCACTCCGCATGAGAAAGGAGACCTCTTTTCGCTCGCATTCGGAAAAGAAACGGGGGTTTAAGAATAGTGAAAAAATTGTGTTCTAAAAAGTGCAAGCTTTCGGTTCCGATTGATTACATTTAGTAAACCAAGTTCTTTGTGAAGTATGCCAAAAACCAAGAAGGAGAAGAAGATCTTCGTACTCGACACCTCTGTTATTATCTATGAACACAATTCAATCCTTAACTTTGATGAGCACGATGTCGGCATCCCGATAACAGTGCTGGAAGAACTTGATAACTTCAAGAAAGGAAATGACACCAAGAATTTCGAAGCTCGTGAATTTATCCGGCTGATAGACAAGCTGGCCAACGGTCAGATGTTGCACCAGTGGAACCCGATGAATGGGAAGACAAAAGGAAAATTCAAAGTCTTAATGGGCACCACAAGTGCCGTGGATGCGAACAAGATCTTCAATGAAGAAAAGGCCGACCACCGCATCCTGAATTCAGCACTCCAGCTTCAGAAAGAAGAGCGCGATTACCGGGTCATACTAGTCTCTAAGGATGTGAATCTGCGGCTGAAAGCTAAGGCGCTCGGCCTCCAGTCAGAAGATTATACCACCGGTAAGGTTCAGAATATCTCTTCTCTTTACACGGGCAAAACCATCGTGGAGGAAGCAGATCCAAACACGATCAACCTGTTGTATGAAAAAGGATATTGCCCGCCGGAAGATCTGCTGGGCAAGACTGCGCCCATGAAAAATCATTATTACATTTTCAAGAGCGGGAAAAAATCAGCGCTGGCATATTTCAATCCTTTTAATGGCATGATGGAACATGTCGAGAAAAGATCGGTGTACGGTGTAAAGCCAAGAAATGCAGAGCAGACTTTTGCCATCCATGCGGCCCTGAAACCCGACATTAAACTTGTATCTATTCAGGGTGTCGCCGGAACAGGAAAAACTTTGCTTGCCCTGGCTGCAGCGCTTGAACAAAAACGCGAATACAAACAAATTTACCTCGCCAGACCAATCGTGCCACTGAGCAATAAAGACATCGGTTTCCTTCCGGGAGATATCAAATCAAAAGTGAATCCATACATGGAACCCCTGTGGGATAACCTGAAATTTATCCAGAATCAATACAGCGAATCGGACAAAGAGTATTCGAAGATCACCGAAATGGTGAACCAGGAGAAGCTGGTGATAACTCCGTTGGCTTATATTCGCGGAAGAAGTTTATCCAACATTTGTTTTATCGTGGACGAAGCTCAAAACCTTACACCTCATGAAGTGAAAACAATCATCACCCGTGCAGGAGAAAATACCAAGATCATTTTTACGGGTGATATTTATCAGATTGACACACCGTATCTCGATTCCCAAAGCAATGGGCTTTCAACCCTGATCGACCGCTTAAAAGATCACGATTTGTATGCTCATATTACCCTGGAGAAAGGGGAAAGGTCGGAACTGGCAAACCTGGCAAATACCTTATTATAGTCCCCTTTCTAGGAATATCTCCCAAATTCGGAATTAATTAAAGGAACGCCCCTCACGTGGCCCGTAGAGGGCCTGTTTTAGTTTGGCCCGTTTTATGGATAGTAACAAGTATAAACTAAACGATTATGCTTTTGAAGTTGATTTTTAAGCGATTGTCTGTGAAAAAACAGGCCGATATAATGATACGCCGGGGCATTGTTTTAGGCACGCGCAAGAAGGATGGACGTCAGGCGTACTTATATATGGTGAACAACCTGTTTGCTGAAATCCTCTATGAAAATGACAACCCCGGGATGAAAGTTGAAACGCTTGTCCTGCTGGATGGGTTGAATAAATTAACCAAGCACCTGGAAGAGGGTCTGGTTAACCGGGCTAACATTTAAAAAAGGTAGAGACAAGGCATGCCTTGTCTCTACAAACGTTCAACGACAGAACACATTTTGAAAATACCACAAAACCATATGCCCGGAAAATTTTTCGCAGACGGTTTTCCTGATTAAAAATCTGCATTGACAACGGTTGTCAAAACCATCGCCTTCCTGGGGGTTGGGTTGATGGTCAAGGATTGGGAGAGGATGATGCTGTTACCTTATTTGTGTCTTGATCTCGCCGAAAACACCACTTATTTGCCTCTTAACACTTTCACCATCGTTTCTCCGATTTCAGCGGGGGAATCCACGACGGTAATTCCGCATTCTTCCATGATCTTCATTTTAGCCGCGGCAGTATCTTCCGCGCCGCCAATAATTGCGCCGGCGTGTCCCATTCTGCGGCCCGGAGGTGCTGTCTGTCCGGCAATAAATCCTACAACAGGTTTTCTGTTACCATTTTCTTTGATCCACCTGGCGGCTACTGGCTCGTAATTACCACCGATCTCACCGATCATTACGATTGCATCAGTTTCGGGATCGTTCATGAGCATTTCAACAGCTTCCTTCGTCGGTGTACCAATGATGGGGTCACCACCGATTCCTATGGCAGTGGAAATTCCCAGCCCTGCCTTGACGATCTGGTCAGCAGCCTCGTATGTGAGCGTTCCGGATTTTGAAACAATTCCCACTCTTCCTTTTTTAAATACGAAGCCAGGCATGATACCAACTTTCGCTTCGCCCGGTGTGATGACACCCGGACAATTAGGACCCACGAGTACAACTCCCTTTGCCTGGATGTATTTTTTCACGATCATCATATCTTTTACGGGGATGCCTTCTGTAATAGCGATGATCACTTTAATACCTGCTTCCGCGGCTTCCATGATTGCATCGGCAGCAAAGGCTGGAGGAACAAAAATGATAGAGACATCTGCCCCTGTTTTCTCCACCGATTCCTTAACCGTATTAAACACAGGTCGGCCCAAATGTTCGGTGCCACCTTTGGCAGGAGTAACTCCACCTACCACATTGGTACCGTATTCAATCATCTGACCAGCGTGAAAGGATCCTTCCGAGCCGGTGAAACCCTGTACGATTACGCGTGAATTTTTATTGACGAGAACACTCATGGAGCTGAAATTAAAAGATGCACAAAAATAGAATAATAATCCTTCCGGCCAAAAGCAACAGAGGTGCAACAATAATGGTGTTGATTGGTTTAAGAAGCAAGCGAAGTCGATTATTCCTGCGGCTTAATCCCTCGGAAAGTAATCCAAAAGAAAAAGCGCTCTTTTCGAGGAGCGCTTTTTGAAGCCGAAGAATGTTTTCGAACCTATTTTGTATTCAGCCCATTGCGCGCCAGGAAGTCATTGAAGGCTTGCTGGAAATACGGAACATTGGGGGCCAGCTTTATCGCCGTCTGATACGCAGTGGCGGCATCGATCAATAATTTATTTTCTTCGAAAAAGCTTGCGAGAAACAAATTATTAAGCGCCGTTTGTTCTTTGGTTTGAGAGGCAATATTTGCAAGTGAATTCTTGATTCTTGATTTATCTGCAGTGGACAATTTTTTCAACATGAAAGATTCCGAAACTCTTTCTTTATCAGACTTGGAAGAGACCTCCACGAGGATGTTGTCTTCATTTACCAGATTTGGCTTGCCGAGGTCAATCACTACAGTAGTGTCCGTCACTTCAAACTTATCCAGTTCATCTCCGAACATGCTGTTTAGGCGAACAACATAAATTTTGGTTTTCGGATCTTTTGCCCATGCAACAGAGATCTTGTCGTTGAATACAATGGCCTGTTGGGGTTTGGGTAAAAATACCTTGATCTCATTCGGACCTCTGTGTACTGCTCCGGTAGCCGTCAGCCTGTTGCCTGTTTTATTTGCAGAACTGAGGATAAAATCGGTGTACTTGTTCAGTACACTGGTTCCGTCCTTTATTTTTGCAGCCAGGTCTACGACTTTATGCTGACCAGCCTCCTTCACTTCAAGTGGTTTACCTGTGACGTGTACAAGGCCGAGATATCCGTTTTGAGAAAGTTTTAACTCATCGGCTGATTTCAAACTGGCGCCTACTTTGATGGGCAGCCAATCGTTTCCTGCTTTTATTTCATTCTGGCCTTTATTCACCAAAACTTTGAATGCGTATTCCTGCGCGGAAACGCTACCGAAGGCCAGGGTGGCGAAAGCAATTATTAGAATTTTCATACATGTAGGATTAAACCAACTGTAAAATTAGATCAATATTTTCCATTAAAACAAAAAAGCCGCTTAAGAAGCGGCTTTTGACGGTCAGCCGCCTCTTTATTGTTTTAAATTATTTCTTAAAAGAAATTCTTCATACGATTCCCTGAAAGTAGGTACTTCAGGTTCCAGTTTCAATGCTTCCTCATAGGCATAGATAGCATCGATGAGCAGATTATTTTGTTCATAGAACCCGGCCATAAATAATTTATTCATGGCAGTTTCTTCACTTACGTCACCCATAATTTTTTTCAATTCTGAAGAGATCTTTTCTACTTCAGCGGGAGAAAGTTTCTTGATCAGATGCTGTTTAGAAACCTGCTTGGGATCGGCCTTTGAGCTGATCTCAACGAGGATTGCATTTTCCTCGGCAAATTTCTGATCTTTAAGATCAATTTTATAACTGGTCTCAGGGGTTTCTTCCCTGATCAATACATCTTCGAACATATTCTTCAGTGTGATGACATAAGGACCGGCAACATTGGTGCCATCCCAGTTAATGACAGCTGCGTGGTTGAAAATTCCGGAGTTTTGATTGTCCGGAAGAATTAATTTGATCGGAGCTGCGGAGCTAATATCTCTGTGTACAGCCCCGGTAGCGCTCAAACGATTCTTCTTGGCTTCTGCTGAATTACTGCTCAGAATAAAATCAGTATACTTATTGAGTACACTGCTTCCAGCTTTAACCCTGGATTCCAGTTCAGAGACTGGATGCACACCAGCTTCCTTCACCTCGACCGGTTTGCCACTGACGTGCACCAATCCTATGTAGGAATTGTCAGCGAGCTTCACTTCATCACCTGCTCTCAGGCTTGCCCCGGTTTTCAGGGGTTGCCAGGTTTCGCCCGATTTTATTTCATTGTTTCCTTTATTTGCCAGGACTTTGAAGGCATAATCCTGGGCGGAAACTGCAGCACTAAAGACGAGCAGGGTTACAAAAATGGCTAACTTGTGCGTTTTCATGGGTATAAGCGGTATAAGTCTGATAAATCTACAAAATATCCTGATTCTGAGGTGTTAATACCTCTTCCTTGCGATTGGTAAGTCTCTTATTCTGCCAATTTCGTACCAAACTGGTCACGATGTTATCGTAAAATGCAAAAACGGGTCCGGCCAGGGCAATTGCGATCAGGGTGAGTGTCAGGTCAAGTTTAAAGGTGGCCTCTGCGAAAATCCAGATGGTAAAGCCCATCAACAGCACAATCTGAGTGACCTGGATAAGCAAGGAAAGACTGTCGAACCATACGGGAAATTTGGAATTTATATAAAAAAACAAGGCTATATTGAAAAAACAGAAAACAAATGCGATGAGGTACTTGTGCCACTCTTCAAGTTCATTGATGAAGTCGCCATTGAGAATCATCGAAACAGCATTCGCGTGGACGACGACACCAAACATATCTGGATTAGCCCGGCCGGCAACTTTTTTATTCAACGGGGTAAAAAATTTATCACTCCAGGATGGATCTCCGAAATAAGAACCCAAATAACCAAAGATCACTATGTTATCCGTAATCATTCCCGGCAAGAAATCTTCCCTGAATACCTGGTCCACATCCACGGCATAAAACATCACTGGATATTTTGTTGTTGACAAATCACTTTTCTTAAGGGTTTTTATTTTGATGTCTTGAATTTCAATGTTGCCGCGGTAATTAATTAGTTCCTCTTCCCTATTTCTCCCTAAAAAATTTGCCGTTTTTACAGAATCATACACCCTGGCAACCCCAACGGCAAATGCAAGCTCTTCTTTTTCTCGAAGTTCCATACGCGGGATAAAAGCCCTGCAAATTTTAACATCTTCCTGATACTCCGCCTTATTCGCCGTGATCAGGTTCGCAAAACCGTATTTTGCAAAATTTTGAAACAGGGGATCAGAATATTCCATAGAGTCGTAAACATCAATCGCACCGGATTTATACAATGCAGTTGACTGATGCAGTTTTGAAACCAGCACTACATTTCCCGCTTCCTTAATGGCGTTAGCAAGCATTAAGTTGCCCAACGTGTCCAATAGTTGAGGGCAATTGACGGTGTCGCGCAACCCCCCCTCACAGTTAAAATAGCTATCGATACCAATCACTTTCGGTTTATACTGGCTGATGATCCTGATCTGTTCCGCAATGCCTGCCCTTGAAAGGTTTCCGATGTTTACAAGCACAATCCTTTCCTCCACCAGAGGATCAGGACGTAAATTTGAAAAGGCATAGTCAGTTAACTCAAAATCTTTCAGCGCTTCCCCGATAGGGTCAAAGGCATTGAACATATTAAGCTGCGTTACTTTGGAAAGCACCCACATGAGTCCAAAAACAAACACGGTAGCCAAAAAACAGTTCAACCAGAACTTTTTCATAAAATGGGGTATGAATTAAGTAAATTTATGAATTTCACATCGATTATAATATTTCCCTGTTGAATAGTTCGCGCCTTCATTTGAAAGAGTACAAAAAGGGCATCCTTGAAGGTGATCGCGTGGTTTTAGCAAAAGCCATTACGCTGATAGAGAGTACACTGCCTCAGGATCAGGATCTTGCCGACGAACTGCTCGATGCTATTATTTCTCAAACGGGACATTCGCTCCGCATCGGTATTACGGGCGCACCCGGCGTCGGCAAAAGTACTTTTATTGAGTCCTTTGGAAAAACACTCATCGATTCGGGCAAAAAAGTTGCCGTTCTCACCATTGATCCTACCAGCCAGGTCACAAGCGGAAGCATTCTCGGCGACAAAACGCGGATGCAGGAACTGGCGAAAGATCCCCGCGCCATTATCCGTCCAACGCCCTCAGGCCATACGTTGGGTGGAGTCGCAGCCCACACACGCGAAACCATTCTGCTATGTGAAGCCGCGGGCTTTGAAGTAATTATCGTGGAAACGGTGGGAACAGGGCAATCAGAAATTGCCATAAAGAGTATGGTTGATTTTTTCCTTCTACTCATGCAGCCCGGATCAGGGGATGAACTTCAGGGAATAAAAAAAGGAATCGTTGAGATGGCAGACGCCATCGCTATTACAAAGGCCGACGGAGATAACATTAAATCCGCCAAAACAACGCAGGCAGATTTTCAGCACGCCCTGCACATGCTGCAAACACAACCCTCAGGCTGGATACCTAAGGTCGTGACCTGCTCAGCTTTGAACCTTACAGGGCTTAAGGAAATCCTAGCGATGATCGAAGCATTTAAGGAGCAACTTTTAAGCTCTGGCCACTTTGAAACAAATCGCAAGAACCAACAGAAATCATGGTTCAAGGAACATTTTGTTTATTTGCTGTCAATCGACCCAAAACAATTTCCCAAAGTAACGGAAACAGAACGCCAACTCATTGACCTGGTCCAATCCCAAAACCTGTCTCCCCGCAAAGCCGCACAAAAACTGCTGGAAGAATACCATAAAAGCTTAAAGCAGAAAGCTTAAAGCAGAAAGCTGTCGTGCCTGCACATTGTTTTAGAAGGAATTGATCAATTGTCCAATTGCAGAATTGACAAAATTGATTTAGAATCGTGCTGTCAATTTCAGGTAACCACTCCGGCCGCGGGTGTTGAAACCTGCCACCTAACGATATTCTTCTTTGAGAAGGTTATCGACTTTCACCGCAACGCCAAAGATTTTTGTCGCCTGCCAGTTTACGCCTATATCTACAAGGTGATAAGCGTCTACCGCTATCCTCGAAAGAGCACCGTATGGTCCCAGCGAGCCATCATAACCTGAATCAAAACGTTTTCCTGTATAACGATAAACGAATGCAAACCCCAGATCCGGAACCGGTTCGTAACTCAATCTTGTATAGGCAGTAAAATTCGGTCTTCTCACCAGATCGCTTTGCTCAACGTCATTGTTTAAAAATGTTCCGAGGTTGAAAAGTTGTACGTGATGTCCACCGGTATGTTGATTGTCGATATTGTCAGGCTGGATCTTAATCCGCGTATTGAGGGCTGAAATATTTCCACTGAGGGAAACCTTGTCTGAGATCTGTGCGTAAGCCTCCACCTCCAGACCCCTGACAAGTTGTTCGCCAACGTTTATATAGGTATCTCCGCGATCATCATTGAAGTCAAGGACCTCAACAGGCTTTTCTCTATTCCACAGGTATACATATTCGATTGAATTATCCACTTTCGTTTGATAGGCCGAAAACGTGATATAACTGCCGGAAGAAAATAGTTTCTTTACACCGAGTTCAAAAGAAATTGATTTTTCGGGTTGAAGGTTTGGATTTCCCCTCGTAGTATGTGCTGTAAACCCTTTTGAAGGATCGTATAATTGGTACAATGATGGTGCGTTAAATCCACTGGAAAAAGATCCGTACAACAATAAATTCTTAAACGCAAAAGACGGATTCACTTCGAACGTAAGCACGTTGCCAGCCGTCGTGTGGTTGCTCAGGCGCGACCCGGCTGAAAGGTTGAAATTGCCAAACACGTGGCCGAGCTGTGCAAAAATATAGCGGGTCGATGTGCTGGTATCAAGCGTATCGTAATTCGTTTCCAACTCAAAAGGAAACGCGGGATCATTATAGAACAAGTAGCTGTCGAAAAACATTTTTTCAGTGTAAAGTCCGGCCCCGAAAACGCCTTTAGTATCTTCTTTCGCATAATTTAATTGCACTTCATGAGTCTGAAGTTCTCCATAGTAACTTCCCGTGGAATACGTCTTGTCATAGGTGGTAAGGTTGACTTTTGAAGAATCGTCTTCATAAAACCTTTCTGACTCAGTGAATGATCCCAGAACAGAAAGCCGGAAGTATGGGTGGAGCTTGTATCCTAACTGATATTGAAGCAACTTCCGGTCAAAGATCAGGTAACTGTTATCGTCATCAGAAAATGCGCCGTTGTCAATATCTGCAAATTGATGAACGTTTTTAAAAGAAATATTTCCAACCCAGATCTCATTTCTGAAACCTGCTTTTACAGACGCATCGGTTTTTTCAAAATTGTCTCTGTCTGAAGTAAAGGATGGGAAAGTTTTTGATTTTTCTGATGCATTCAACCCTTGCACATTCTGTTGGAAGACAGACCCGTCAAAATACAATCCGTTTTTAGTATTGTAAGTGAGTGTGACGTTTTCCGTCGATGACCATGCGTCCTCTCCGAAGACTCCGCCCTGCCATCCGGCCGCGCCATGAAATCCAGGTGTGCCATTCTTTTTTGTGATGAGGTTAATCACCCCGCCGATGGCTGCCCCGCCGTACATGGTACTGTGTGAACCCCTGACAATTTCAACACGCTCCACATTTGTTAAAGACACTTCCGACAGGTCCATGGCAGCATTTGGCGAGGAGGGATCTGCGATCCGTACACCATCGATCAACACCGCAACCTGGTTGCTGTTGGATCCTCTCATAAAAAGATTCTGATTGGTGCCGGGGGTCTGGTTGGCTCCGACTACATACAAACTGCTCTCCGCATTAAGCAGTTCGCCAAATGATTGATAAATAGATTTGCGAATTGTTTCTTCACCAATGACGGCGACGCTGCGCGGTATTTCGATAATTGACTGGTCCGCGCGGCTGGCAGATATGACCACTTCTCTCAACGTGGTCATTTTCAACGAATCCTGTGCGGCACCTGAAATAATAATGAGTAAGGAAAGCAAACTCAGTAAGATTTTTTTTCTCATAGTATTTTTGATTTATGTGAACACTATGAGCCCTGGAAGAAGTAAGTGAGATAAAACAGGTTACCCTGTTTACACATCGCCTTTCACCCGAAAGCTCTGATAAAGTTTGGATGATGGCGGCAGGTCTCCTGGCTTTCCACATCACTGGCGCCTTCCCGTTCTCCGTTACGAAAACAGTGGCAATAAGATGGCCAGCAACAAAAAGTGGATTACAGTTGCGGGGACAGCTCCGGAGTAAATGCCGCAAGGCATGCACCGGTATTCCCTTTTAATCTTCTGATGATATCCTCAGCAGAAGAACCGACATTCCGGCACAAACTTAAGTAAGCGAGGATTAATTACAAAGCCCTATTATTGTGGGGCATAAGGGCATAGGGTATAAGGAGTAATGACAGGATTAATAAAAATATTGTGGTTTGCAGTTTTGCTTCAGCTTTTTTTGATCGCGTGTAATAACCAGCGCTCAGAGGAAAAGAACTTTAGAGGGCAATCCGGCGCTACGATTTTGAAATACGCGGAAGGCTTTAAGGTGTCCATGCTGGGAAATTCAAAACTGGTGGAGGTCACTTATCCATTTCAGGGTGCTACTTCAGGATATTCGTATTTGTTGGTGCCGAGAGGCGAAGTTCCTCCTGAACATGAGGCAGAAACAAAGGTGATTTATACACCGCTTGAATCTGTTGTTTGCACATCCACAACACACATCCCACTACTCGATTATCTGGGTGAAACAGATAAACTTACAGGTTTCCCCACGACCGATTATATAAGCTCCGGAAAAATGAGAACACGGATCGACGCGGGTAAGGTGATGGACCTTGGCGTGGATAAAGGCATGAATCTCGAAAGGCTGGCGGTGCTGAAACCGGGGGCGGTGATGGGTTATACTATGAGCAGTGACTATGGGCAATTCAAAAAAATCGAATCACTGGGAATTCCTGTGGTGATCAACGGGGAATACCTCGAACAGCACCCGCTAGGCCGGGCGGAATGGATCAAATTCATGGGGTTGTTTTTCAACAAGGAAAAGCAGGCTGATTCCGTTTTTGCCGTCATCGAAAAAAATTATCAGCAAGCAAAAACTGAGGTGAACGAAAATTCGAAACGTCCTTCGGTTTTAAGTGGTATTGTCTATGGAGATGCGTGGTTTTTGCCGGGAGGGCAGAATTATGCCGCTAAACTTTTTAAAGATTCCGGATGCCGGTATTTGTGGGAAGACACCGAAAGTAACGGGTTTCTGCAGCTTAGTTTTGAATTGGTCTACGCGAAAGCCCGCGATGCAGATCTTTGGATTGGCACAGGCACCTATAAAACACTCGCTGAAATCAGGGTCGCAGATCACCGGTATACCAGATTTGAAGCTTTTGAGAGAAAACGCGTTTACAACTACGATGCCCGTAAAGGAGAAAAAGGCGGAAATGAATTTCTCGAACTCGGCTATCTCCGACCCGATCTGATCTTAATGGATTTGGTAAAGATTTCAAATCCAGACCTTCTGCCCGGGCATGACCTGTACTTTCACAGACGACTTGAATAAACCTGGAATAAGATTTATCCCTGTAATCCGAAGATCAGCCTTGTCGGCTGGCGATAAGCCCATCCACTTATCAAATAAAGATCACTAATTTTATAAATATTCCCGGGATTTCCGGAAGCATCGTAACTTTAGGGCAAGATGGAGCGTGTGAGTTTTATTTTTTTATGGTTGGCGGCGCTGTTCGTTCCAACCCAAATCATTTATGGGAACCATAATTTGGTTGAGAATGTAATCAGATCCACCACTTTTACCGTCTTTGAGGAGAACGGGAAAGTTGGTCTCAAAGACGAAGAAGGTCAGATCCTGATCCCGGCAACCTATGATGCCATTGGATGGAGCAATGGTAAATTATCGATTGTTGATAAGGTGGTCGGATACCAGTCCAATGGCTTATGGGGATTGATCAATACTTCCAACAAACAGGTAACACCCGCGGAATTTCTTGAGCTCAGGCCCGGGGAAGGGTCATTTCTTATCGCGCAAAAAAAATCCTCTCTGTCGCAGCGACCTTCCTTTGGTATTATCAATACCTCTGGCAAAACAGTTATCCTGTTTCAGTATGACGGCTTGCACCTTTCGAATATGCGTGCCGTTGTCATGTCGCGTTCAGGAACGAAGTACCTGTTTGGCTTAATCGACCTGTCGCACAAGGTCCTGATCCCTATTCAATACCAAAGCATATATTCTCTTGGCAGCCTGCGATACGCTGTTGAAAACTTCGACGACAAAACCGCTATCTTTTCCGATGAAGGCAGCCAGGTCACTGAATTTATCATTGACAGTATTTCTGCTTTTAAAAAGGACTATGCTATTGTTTATCAGAGTCAGCGGCAAGGACTAATTGACCGCAGGGGTCAGATGGCTTTAGAACCTACCTATGGTTCAGTCCAAATAAAAGACGATGGTTCCTTCCTTGTTCGGGAAATTGATTCCTGGTTTTTTCTCGATGGACAAAACACACTCATCCGTCAATATCAGGCCGATGTGGTGAACCCATTATCGCCGGAACACTATGCTGTTGCCAGTGGAGGAAAACTTCAGCTGACAAACAATAATTTCGAACCGCTGCATGAGACTTTTTTTTCATCATTAGCACACTTCCGGGACGGCATCGCCCTTTTCAGAAAAGGCAGCAGGACCGGAGTGATCGGCACAGCAGGCAAGATCGTGATACCAGCCGAATATCACCAGCTTCTTATAGATGAAAACGTTTTTCTTGCCCAGCTCGATATTGGTTATAAAAACAGATGGGTTATCCTGGATTCCCAGGGCAAGAGAATGACTGAAAAACACTATGAATATATTGGTGCTTTTAATGGAAAATTTTTTCCGGTGCGCAACAGAGGTTTTTGGGGAGCTGTCAATTCAAGTGGGGAGGAAATAATAACCTGTGTTCATGATTCGCTCGTCCAGCAATCAGGCGAACACATTGTGGTGAAGTTCAAAGGAGAGTATGGAATTATCAATCTCAATGCAAACTGGATCGTCACGCCACAGGTAAATCCTCTCGAGCTTCTGAATGATGAAACCTATTTTGAGTTTAATGGCAAGACTACATTCTTAAGATCCTTTACGGGAAATATCATTTATTTTTCTGACAATCATTTAGAATTTAGGGGCGGCTACGTCCACGAACATTTACCGTCGGGTGCTTTTTGGACGATCAATATGAACGGCATTATCATTGATCGTTCCAACCAACCGGATTTTACCGAAAAGATCTTTCTGGAAAGCGAGGGCTTGCGTGCTATCCATAAAGATGGCAAATATGGTTTTATCGATGATGAAGGAAGGCTTCGGATCGCCAACAGGTATGAAGACGTCAGGGCTTTTTCCGATGGACGTGCCGCTATCCGCATCAGGAATAAATGGGGGTTCATTGATCACCAGGAAAACCTTGTGGTGCAACCCGTATATGACCAGATTGAAAACTTCAACAACGGGTTTGCCATTGTCACGCAGCATAATTTATCCGGACTTATTGACGAAAACGGAAAAATCATTTTGCCCCTGCGTTATGATGAAATCATCCTGAATAGTCAAAAGCGTTTCGGGCTTAAACAAGGAACGCTTTATGGTTTGGCTGATGCATCCGGAACCATTGTCATCCATCCGAAATATGATGAGGTTACCGACACAGCGAACGGATATGCCATTGTTCAACGCGACGGAAGATTTGGCTTGATTACGCTTCGCGGTGTCAGCACCATTCCCTTGATCTATGATGGTTTAACTTTTGATGTTCATCACAACCAATATATGGGCGTAAAAAAATCTCCGTGGAAAACGGTCAGGCCGTAGGGCCGTAGAGACAAGGCATGCCTTGTCTCTACCTATCCCAATATCATTATTCCTTACCACCTTTTCCAGTTCCCGGGGCATTCTGACCTCCGCCTGAAATGGCATCGCGCATACCTGTGTCGGCCTGGATATTCTGCATTTTATAATAATCCATCACACCGAGGTTTCCTTTAATAAAGGCCTCCGAGATTGCTTTCGGGATCTCAGCTTCGGCTTCAATAACTTTTGCGCGGGCTTCCTGAGCTTTAGCTTTCATCTCCTGCTCCAACGCAACGGCCATGGCCCTTCTTTCTTCGGCGCGCGCTTCTGCAACTTTCAAATCCGCGGAAGCCTGATCGATCTGGAGTTTCGCACCGATATTTGCGCCGACGTCTACATCTGCAATGTCAATGGAAAGGATTTCAAATGCAGTTCCGGCATCCAACCCTCTGGACAGCACGTGTTTCGAAATTTTATCCGGACTTTCCAGCACCTCTTTGTGCGAGCGGGCTGAACCGATGGATGAAACTATACCTTCACCAACGCGGGCAAGGATTGTATCTTCACCTGCGCCACCCACTAGCTGAGCGATGCTTGCGCGTACAGTAACTCTTGCGATGGCGATCAATTGAATACCATCGGCAGCAACACCTGCAACTTTAGGCGTGGTGATCACTTTCGGATTTACAGAGATCTGCACGGCCTGAAATACATCGCGGCCTGCGAGGTCAATGGCGGTTGCCTGTTTAAACGTAAGGCTGATATTTGCTTTATCCGCCGAGATCAGCGCGCGGATCACGTTAGGTACATTACCTCCGGCGAGGTAGTGCGTTTCGAGGTCGTTAGACGAGAGTTGCAAGCCGGCTTTGGTGGCCGTAATGAGTGAATCCACCACAATCCGAGGCGGTACTTTCCGGATACGCATGAATACAAGCTCGAACAGTCCTACGCGGACCCCTGAGAATAATGCTGTGATCCAGAGGTTTATCGGAACGAAATAAAGGAAAATAAAAAAGAGGATTATACCTCCAAGTACCATGACAAGCAATGCTACTCCTTCCGTGGCCATAATTGTGTATTGTTTAGTTTAGGGGTTTGACGATAATTTGATTGGACTGAATGTGAACGATCTGAACCTTCGTTCCTACATCCACATAATCTCCCAGGGTCTTTACTTCAAACTGTCCGCTTTCAAACTGCACGGTTCCCATCGGTTTCAGGCTGGACGCGGATACACCTTCATCACCGATCTTAAGCGCATCAGTGATTCCCTCATTCACTTTTCCCTTGTTGGTAGATTTATTTGCAAAGCGCGACCATGCCTTGGAGCGAAAACTGTAATAAAGGGCAATGGCTGTGACGGCGGAAGTGCCGAGCAAAATATAAAAACCCGTGTCGCTGCCGTAATACCTGTAGCTGATAATGACAGCGGTTCCGGCGAATATCACCCCGATGATGCCTACAATGGTGGTTCCGGGTATAAAGACGACTTCAATAATCACAAGGGCAAGGCCAATGAGTAACAGCGCAAGAATTATGATCCACATGAGGCAGATGTAAGCAGGGTAAAAAGTAAAGGTAGTATAAATACGCGTATATAAGTATATAAGTATATAAGTGTATAGGTATATAGGGGAAGAGCGCCGGCCCCTTATGTACTTATATCCCTATATACTTATTTCCTTTAATACGCGCGGGCGAAGAGGACGCGGCGGGCGGAGGGTTTACCGGAAAACACACATTTTCCCGGTTCTTCTTTCGCGTCGAGGGGAATGCATCGGATAGTGGCTTTGGTCTCTTCTTTAATTGCGATTTCGGTTTCCACCGTTCCATCCCAATGAGCCGAGACAAACCCACCTTTCTCATCAAGTATTCTTTTCAGGTCATCGTACGAATCTGCCTCGGTAGTTTTTTCATCCCGGAATTTTTTCGCCCGATGATAAATATTTTCCTGGATCTCGGAAAGCAAAGCAGGAATAGTCGCTGCTATGGCATCGATCCTGATTGTCTTCTTCTCTTTTGTATCTCTGCGGGCAATCTCTACTGTACCGTTTTCGAGTTCTCGCGGCCCCATGGCTACGCGCACGGGAACGCCCTTTAATTCCCATTCTGCGAATTTGAATCCTGGTTTATGTGTGTCGCGGTTATCGAACCTGACTGACAATCCCTGCCGCCGCAACCCGGAGGCGATCTGATCCGCTTTCAGAGAGATCTTTTTCTGTTCTTCCTCCGTCTTGAATATTGGTACGATCACCACGTGGATGGGCGCGAGTTTAGGAGGAAGGATCAGACCATCGTCATCGGAATGCGCCATGATGAGTGCTCCCATCAGGCGGGTACTCACTCCCCAGGAAGTGCCCCATACATGTTCCAGTTTACCCTCGCGTGAAGTAAACTGCACGTTAAACGCTTTTGCAAAATTCTGTCCGAGAAAATGTGAAGTGCCAGACTGCAACGCTTTGCCGTCCTGCATCATGGCTTCAATGCAATAAGTATCAATCGCGCCGGGAAATCTTTCACCTTCCGATTTTTTTCCGCGGATCACAGGCATTGCCATAAAATTTTCAGCAAAATCCGCGTATACATTCAGCATCTGAAGGGTCTCATTGATGGCTTCCTCAGCGGTAGAATGGGCAGTATGGCCTTCCTGCCAGAGAAACTCCGCAGTGCGCAGGAAAAGTCGCGTGCGCATTTCCCAGCGCACAACATTCGCCCACTGGTTGATCAGAAGCGGCAGATCGCGATATGACTGAATCCATTTTTTATAAGTGCTCCAAATGATTGCCTCGCTCGTGGGACGCACGACCAGTTCTTCTTCCAGTTTTGCGTCGGGATCAACCATGAGCTTGCCGGGTCTTTCGGGATCATTTTTCAGCCGGTAGTGCGTCACAATAGCGCATTCTTTCGCAAATCCCTCCGCATTTTGTTCTTCTGCTTCAAAAAGACTTTTAGGAACAAACAGCGGAAAATACGCATTCGTGTGACCGGTGTCTTTAAACATTTTATCCAGGGCCGCCTGCATCTTTTCCCATATACTGTAACCATAGGGTTTAATGACCATACACCCCCTCACATCCGAGTGTTCGGCCAGATCAGCTTTCTTCACTAACTCATTGTACCACAGCGAGTAATCCTCTTGCCTGGTTGGAATCTCTTTTCCCATAAATGGTATAATTTTTGCGACTAATCATAAATAGAGCGACAAATATAACTTGACGCAGGTAATACAGGTTAATTTTTGTAGTTTTATAGAATACTTTTTGACGGATTTGCGTTATTACATAGACGACTAAAAACCAGCATGGTTATGAAAATAAAAGGAATATTAGTAGCCACCTTTTCAATACTCGGGATCAGTGGCGCTTTTGCACAAGGCATCGAGCATGACGATATGTACTTCAATGCAGAAGACCGGGCGAAATTAAGGGCACAGGGGGCTAGTGAGGTGGCTTATAATACTCCTGCGAAGTCGAAGAAATTTGACGTGAAGGAAGAAGAGGAGATTGTGAATCCCACAGATAGCTATTCAGCGCGCAATATCAATCCTGAATATACTTCCAGAGAGCATACTCAAACCGCCCAGTATGACGAGGAAGATTATTTTGTCAACAACTACCAATACAACCGGAACCAGTTAAACGACTGGAACAATAACTACAATCAGTGGTATAATAATTCCTGGCACAGGTCCAACTATTATGGTCCGGGTATAAACACGTGGAATAGTCCTTATTACGGATATAACAGCTGGAACAGTCCTTGGAATGACCCTTATTTGTCTTATAACGGTTGGTCTATCTCATTTAGTTATCA
>JBBDXJ010000018.1:0-9398 GCA_040902445.1 Cyclobacteriaceae bacterium
ACGGATAATGAGGTTTACGATCGCATAGACATGATATACCATACCTCGACGTCCACGATGGAATTGACAGATATCAGGACCGTTGGCGGGCCAGGCGACGCAGCGGGAATTACCGTTGAAAACTATGCATCGGATCACTATGCGGTCATCGCTTATTATTCACTGACAAGATGATACAACCTCAAAATTTATGATCCCAACTATTATTAATCGCTTAAATGACAAACCCCATGAATGTAGCAAGACCTTTTTTTAGTTGGTTAGGAATTATTTTCCTTTTTGGAGGATTCGGTTTTCTAACATCCTGCCAGGATGACCATAAACCAAAACCCAAAGCAGTTTTTATTATTGTCGACGGAATTCCGGCTGATGTCATTGAAAAATTAAATCCACCTTTTCTGGAAGAGATCTTAAAAGCGGGTGGGTTTGCACGGGCGTACGTCGGCGGTGAGAAGGGTACGCATACCCAGACACCTACAATTTCCGCGGTGGGATATAACAGTCTGTTAACCGGTACCTGGGTCAACAAGCACAATGTATGGGGTAACGATATCGCAGATCCTAACTACCATTACCAGGATATTTTCCGTATCGCTGAACAATATAACCCCGAACTCAAAACAGCGATATTTTCGACATGGACGGACAACCGCACGAAGCTGGTCGGCGAAGGCCTGCCGCAAACAGGGAATGTGACCCTGGACTATAAATTTGATGGACTGGAACTCGACACAACAAAATACCCTCACGATGAAAATTCCGATTACATTCACCAGATCGATGAAGCTGTCGCGTCAGAAGCTGCGCGGTATATCGCTGAAAATGGTCCGGACCTCTCATGGGTCTATCTTCAGTACACCGATGACATGGGCCACCGCTTCGGCGACAGCGAGAAATTCTATGAGGCTATAAAAATGGCTGACAGGCAGGTGGGCGGGATATGGAATGTGTTGAAAGATCGTGAAAAGAAATTTGACGAAGACTGGCTTATCGTAATCACAACTGATCACGGTCGCGACTCCGGCAGGGGAAGCAACCACGGGGGACAATCAGACCGGGAGCGGTTGACCTGGATCGTCACCAATGCTGACAATCTGAATGAACGATTTAAACAAACTCCGGGTGTAGTGGATATCATGCCTTCCATTTGCAACCACCTGGGTATACCCATACCTGATGAAGTGAAAAAAGAAATTGATGGTGTGCCTTTTATTGGTGAAGCAGACCTGGCCGATCTCAAAGCAGAAAAAACCGAGGGTAAAATATTATTGCGTTGGAAAAGTCTGGATTCACAGGGAAGCAAAGCGGAAATTTTTCTGGCGGAGACCAACAACTTCAAAGAGGGTGGGGAAGATGAGTACCGCAAGGTTGGCGAAACTGAAATCAACGAAGAAAATTACACCATTGATTTGCAAAACAATTCAAAGTTCTATAAGGTATTGGTTAAAGGGCCCAACCATTATGCGAATGTTTGGGTTGTTGAGTAGGGGGCGGCCTTCGAGTGGAAGCACGGATTTGCGCACTCCCCATTTTAATACCGTACCGATATCCTGAGTGGCGGTTTGAGTGATGGCTTCGTGCGGAACGCATTGCCCGCCGAAATTTAGCGAAGGTGGGAAGGACCTCCTTGCGAGCCTGCGAACTCAATTAATCCGCAGTCCTTCTTCATTCGTGCTTTCTATAAGGGGATCCTTCGCTTCCCGCTTGCTCACGCTCACTCCTCGCTCAGGACATCGGGTGCACTTTCTGTGACATAACCCTTTTCAGCAATGTATTTATGGACGATTTTTATTTTTTCTAAATACAACAGCGTTTCAGCTTTTAAAAATACCTGGTTGCTTTCCATGTACTCTTCCCCAACATAATATATCATTTTATAATATAGCTCTGCCTGGTCCATGGCCTTCTTATGGAGGAAAATTCGCATCATGGCGCTGTTAAAACCTATCAGTTCAGTAACGTGAAATACCTTTCTGTCCGGGTATAACCCTTTCAGTGTGTAATTGCCGTTAAACACCTTTTCAGCCTCCTCAAATTTATCATCATCCATAAGTTCGTTTGCGAGGGCGAGTTTACCAAACAGATAGTCAGGAAATAGTTTAATTGTAGTTTCAACTATCTCTTTGAATTCTGAACCTGGTTCTGCACAAAGAGCGAGGTAATTATGGTAGATCGGATTTTGAGGGTTAGCCGCGATCATTTTGTGCAGTCTTTCCTTGACAGCTAGTTTTTCCTTATTCGTTATTGAAGTCCCCACGGCCTCAAATATTTCGTTACATTCTTCCCACTCTTTTTCTGATTTAAATACTTCCGGGTTTATGGGGTCTTGTGTTATCTCTATTTCCTTTAATAGATCAGCCAGGCGGCGCTCCATATCATAAGAATATTTTTCTCTGAGCCATTTTTTAAACAATACAATGGTTGCATGGGAGTAGCTAGAGGCATCTGGTGGTTCCGGAGTATTAAAAAATATCTTCCAGTCCTCGTCGCTGTAATTTTCAAATTCCTCTATACGCTCTCCTTCATCCGGATCTTCTTTTTCACCGTCTTCATCATAGTGGATAGCGTCCAGGATGAATGGTTTTCCGTCAACTCCAAATTCAAGATCAATCAATTCTATTTCATCCGTATCTTCTTCGAGTATATACTCTGTTAATTCGAAGTCCGGATGCTGCCGGAAATTGTGTTCTTCGGCAAACGCCACACTTCCATAGATGATATTGTGCGCCAGCGGATAGGGAATTTCTTGCAGAGAATCTTCAGGCCGCTGGTCGTAAATGGTTTCAAAAAAATCGCCTTTCGGCTCATTGAAAAGATAATGAGTGTCTTTCACTCCCCTGGCCATCATATCCACCAGGAAAAAACCGGCGGTGATGTTGTCATTTGAATGCTTTCGTGTAACGATGATGGAAGCCATTTTGCTTTCCTTCCAGTTCTTATTTACGAGGCATTTATAGATCGGCAACAGCCGTGCCCGTGTGAGAATATATTTTTTAGGGCTCAGCGGCTGCTGCGGGTTGGGTTTTTTCTTTTTCTTCGGCATGGTAGAATGAATGATCAAACTTAACGGTTTTTCAGGCTTTTTGAGGTTCGATTTATCGCAGTTTTTTTGTCCTGCCTTGGTCCGATTTCCAATTTTATATTTCTTAATTTGGTTACAGTGTTGTAATTTATAATTTCATCTTTTTCAGGGCACTTCTTCCGCCGGCATCCCGGTATATTTAGGGTGGCTGAAAGCGAGAGGGTGCGCGCCGGAAGTTATGGCGAACGGTTTTTAAGCTCCTATCAGATAAAGACATGGTTTCCAATGATATTCAGCACTGAACTGCGCACTTCAGAGCTGTTTCAATTGCCACGCGGCTTTAGCCCGTGGAAAAAATGGAGGAGCAGGAGGTTGCCACAGGAAAAATGTTTCCATCTGCAAAATATTTGGCAACCTTAAGCGCACTATGAGGAGTGATCTGCCTTAATCCATTTTCTGAATTAAAATAATATCTTTCCCCAACTCAGCTTCAAGCTTCACAATATGAAAACTTTCCAAACCTGCTTCCAGGTTCTCAATTATTTCGGCCGCCAAAATATCCGGATCCGGAAGATTATCTAAATCCGCGAGACTCTTATCCTTCAACCAGGTGATGTCCAGACTGGTTTTGTCACGGGCGATGATCTCTTCATAAGTAAACTTTCTCCATCGTCCATCCGCATTCTTATCCGCATCCCAGGTGGGTTTGCGTTTGTTCCGGTTTTTCGGGTTATAGCATTCAATGAAAACTTTGAGGTTTTCAAACCTCATGGTTTTTTCCTTTAAGGTATGATGGACATTGGTCCTGTAATCGTAATACCAGATCTCTTTTGTCCATGGATTTTTTGAGGCGGGTTTAGCATCGAAGAAGAGGACATTTGCTTTTACACCATGCGCATAAAAGATACCAGTGGGTAAACGCAGGATCGTGTGAAGATCGGTGGTTTCCATCATTTTCTTTCGTACGGTTTCACCGGCGCCGCCTTCAAACAACACGTTATCCGGAACTACTACTGAAGCTTTGCCGGTCGATTTCAATAATAGTCCGGATGTGCTGGACAAAATTTAATTATTTGTTACCAGTGGTAGCCCAGAAATCCTGGCGGTTGTAGGCGAGGTCTTCCCTTTCCTGTTCCCCTTCTTCGTTGGTGAAGGTCATGGAACTCTTTTTGCCGAAAGGCGGATTGGCGAGCACATAATCAAAACGTTCTCCCGTATCGGCCACGAGGGAATCTGCAGAGGAAATAAAATTCTCACTGTCGATATCGCCGATGTTGTGCAGGAAAAGGTTCATAAGGGCCAGCCTGCGTGTGCTGGCTACGATCTCACTGCCGAAAAAGGTTTTGAACTTGAGAAATTTCTTCTGAGCCTTATCCAGGTCATGGTTGTGCACGATGAAATCATAGGCCGCGAGAAAAAAACCTCCGGTGCCACAAGCGGGATCGGCAATAGTCTTCAACGGTTCGGGACGAACGCATTCTACCATCGCCTTTATGAGTGCACGGGGAGTAAAGTATTGACCGGCCCCGCTTTTGGTATCTTCCGCGTTTTTCTCCAGCAATCCTTCATAGATATCACCTTTCACATCGGCACCCATCATAACCCAGTTCTCCCTGTCGATCATGTCGATGAGCTTGGAGAGTTTTGCGGGATCCTGGATCTTGTTCTGACTCTTTGTAAAGATCTGACCGAGTATTCCTTTTTGTTTTCCCAGTTCTCTGAGTGCCGTTGTATAATGTCCTTCCAGTTCAGCGCCTTTTTTGTCCGTTAAACCCGGCCAGCTGTATTTTTTTGGAATTGACATTTCGCGGTTATGCGGAGGTTTGCTGTACTCATCCGCCATTTTCAGGAAGAGTAGATACGTAAGCTGTTCGAGGTAATCTCCATAGCTGACGCCATCGTCGCGAAGGGTGTTGCAGAAGGACTAGACTTTGGAGATGATTTGGTTGGAGGACATAATTTATTTATGAAATTGATCAACGTATTCCTGAAATATAAAATAGCGATTCCTTTTAAACCCGGTCATCTCTTGTAAGATGCCGATTTTTTCGAAATCATCAATGATCCTGTATGCTGATACCTGTGAAGTGCCGAGTAACTGAGCCACATCCTGGGCTTTGACGACCGGTTGCGTGAAAAGATAATCCAACAGTTTCTTGGCGTTTGGTATTCTTTTTCCAAGTTGAATGATCCTGTTGCCCTGACAATCATGCCGCAAATGCAAAATCTGCTGCAGGCTTTTGGCTGCGATCTGGCTTGTCTGATTTACAGCTTCTAGGAAAAACTTAATCCACTGCAATAAATCATTTTTTCTTCTCACTGCCATGAGGTTATCGTAATATAGTGCTTTATGCTTTTCGAAAAAATCAGAAAGGTACAGTATGGGTTTATCGAGGATTTTGTGCGTGGTCAGGTAAAGGGTGATCATGAGTCTTCCAATCCGTCCGTTACCATCGAGAAACGGGTGAATGGTTTCAAACTGGTAATGTGAAATGGCAATGCGGATCAGATGGGGAACTTCTATTTCAACGTTGTGTATGAATTTTTCAAGGTCGTTCATCAGGGGCTCCACCTCGCTGAACGGAGGTGGCACAAATACGGCATCGTTGATTGAAGCTCCTCCGATCCAGTTCTGGGAACGGCGATATTCGCCCGGAAGCTTGTGCTCACCGCGTACATCTTCCATCAGTATCTTATGCGTTTCCCTTATCAATCGGGAAGAGAGCGGTAACGTTCCGAGGCGTTCGATCGCATGGTTCATGGCCCGCGTATAATTGGTGACTTCCTGCCAGTCGTCTCTTTTTTCAGGATTTACTTCCTGTTTTCGAATGAGTGCTTCTTCCATATTTGTTTGTGTTCCTTCAATGCTGCTGCTCACGGTTGCCTCTTTCAGCACGTGCATACGGATAAACAGGCCAATGTCCGGTACAAACTGGGAAAAGCTATTGAGGGATCCCAGTTGCAGAGTGGCTTTTTCGAGCAAAGTGTTGAGGGACGGGTCCTTCCAGGTGAAGGTTTGATTGATGGGTTGCGGAATAAAGCTTTTATAGCCGGTTGGCTGCTGTACGAATTTTCCAGCGTTAAAGTCCTCAATATTCATAAAAACGGTGGTCTTATTTAAGTTTTAACCCTTAAAGTTAAATAAAAAAATCCATATTTAAGTTTAATGGCTTAAAGTTAAATAAAAAAGTCTATAATTAAGGAATAGGTCAGTCGTCAACCAGGTTTTGATCGGCGGCCAGGCTAAAAATGTAGCTTATCCTGAATTTTATGGGGTGATGGTACACTTTCCAATTCCTGATCAGCCAAGAGTTTTCCTTCAAACGCTTTTTTAAGGATACTTTGTCGTAAGGACTCGGATTGCTTCAGGGCACTGCCTATAGTTTCTTCAAGTTTATCACAAACGCTGAGGCGGCTCTCAATTTTTTGAATGATTTGTTTTTGCTCTTCAATTGAGGTGTAGGGAATAAGATAATTTTCAATAAACTGTTTTGGAACACGTCTCAGTCCGACCGCGCCAGTCATTTTACTTTCTGCTTCTGATCTAAATTTTTCTTGTACTAGATAGAAAAAAATGTACCTGTTTAATATGTTTTTAGAGCATCTTATTACATGAAACTCTGAAGAGCCGTATCCAATTGTCAAATAAAGTAAATACTTGCATTTCAGCACCTTGTCACTTACTCTGTTTTAAAAGTCAGATGACAAATAAACCATTTGGAATCTGTTAAATCACTTGCTAAACATGTCGGAAAACTCCGGCATCTCATCCCAGGTTTTCCCATTGAGTTCTCTTCCGGTTTTCTTTTTGTTTGTACCGCCCCATTGTTTGAAGAAAAAGGCAACATCAGCGCTTTCGCATTGATCCTGAATATCAAATACCCAATCAGGATTCATTGGCCTTGGTTTTCTTCCGCTCTCTCCGCCAACAATTACCCAATCAATTTTTCTAAGATTTAACTTTGGAAGCGGACCGATTAAGGGCTCTAATGAGAGAAATTTGGTCTTTGCTTTTGTTCTTCGCAGGAGGTTTATTCGATTTGTCACCCGGTTATCTTCTACACTGACTCCCATCCAGATATTATGGGTCCATTTTAACAGTTTGGCTTCGTCGTATTCGTGTAGTAAATCGGCGCGTTTTGTCAATACCTGAAACACATGTTGGGGGTTTTCATTCTTGACGGTAAAAACCTTTTGAATGAATGAAACCGGAACCTTTTCATGAAAGAGGTCGCTCATTGAATTCACAAATATAATTTTCGAGTGTTTCCAGGTATAAGGTTCTCCCAGTACTTGGGGATGAACGGCCAATTCGAATCCGTTTTTGTATTTATCAACTCCCATGGCCTTCAACCGTCTTGCCATAATTTCAGCATAACAGAATTTACAGCCTGCGGAGATTTTATCGCAACCGGTAACCGGGTTCCATGTGAGTTCGGTCCATTCTATTTTTGATTGTGCCATGTTATTTAATTGTTATTATGTCCTTTGCAATTTTCAAAGCGGTGGCATTGTTGGACGCAAAAACTAAGTGGAACAGCGGCTGTCCCCTGCTATTATTAAGCCTGAGTGCCGGGTCTGTTACATACTTCCAAACCGCTTTTAACTGCCTGATGTATAGGTTCATAATATGATTAATTGGTTTGACAACTTTTGTCACTAGCCGGCGCACGCGTGTGGGTCATTGCAGTCCTTCATGGCTTTAGCCAAACCATGGGGAGTTCGCACCAATGGAGATCAGTAAACACCCGGCAACTTGCACCTGGAAACTGGTAACTTATTCATATTCCTCACAATCGACAGAGTGGTTTTTCACGCCGGCACCTTGTTCATAAACAAGGGAGGCACCCAAATGCCCGGTGTATACCAGATAGCCTGTACCGGTAAGCATCAAAAGAAACGCAATGTAAATGGAGAATTTTCGCAACTGTTCGTTAATGGCCTTTGTAAAAAACACAATGTAAAATAGAGTTGCTGCTGTAAATAACCAGGTCATGGTTTGCCCTGCTATTTCATGATCTTTCAGAATTGTGGGGTCGCATATCTTCCGGGCGACGAAACCGTCGGCTACATTTCCGGAATAAATTGAGATCCATGCCGTGAGACATCCGGCAAACAGCAACAACCCTGCTGCTATTTGCCAGTGCCTCCTGGACATTTCTTTTATAAAAAATGAAATGAGCATGGTAATCGTTGCGAAGGAAAGCAAGGCGATCGGAAAGTGAACCGATAATGCATGCCATACCTCCGGACGCATAAAATCACCCGAAAACATTACTCGAGAATTTTTACCGAGACCGGATCCAGGCGCTTGCCTTCTTTCCTCACCTCAACTTCTACTTTTTGACCCTCAGCCAGTTCGCTGAACTGAACGGTTTGACCATCTTTTGTAAGTGTAGTAGACTCTGTGAAATACAGCTCCAGCAGGTTGCCATCAGCTGTTTTTACATATATCTCAGTTTTATCTGCTTCCACTTCTTCTACTGTTCCCTGGTAAACACCGGAATCAACCACATCGGTTTTTTCGCCGCAGGAGATCAGAAAAAAGAAAACAAATGCGGCAGTAAGAATTTTGAAATGCTTCATAATTGTATGTTTGTTTGTTTATGTTTAAAGTTTTCACATGGGGGAAGAATATCAGTTCAGGAATACTATATTTTCGCCTGTAAAGTCAAAAAGAAGCTTCGGCCATCAGATGGCAATATGCCAGGTCCCGGATACCCTGTTGCACGCCTGGTGAAATACATTTTGTCAGCCAGATTATTTACACTGGACTCCACACGGAATTTCTTGTATTGCCATGACAAACTTAAGTCCATCACAGCATAGGATGGAATTATCCCCGTAACCGCCGATACATCACCATGGACCGCATTGCTCGCATCCGTGAACTGGCTTGAAAGATTTGAGTATTGAAAGGAGGCCTTTACATTTCGATATCCCAGTCTGACGCCGGTTTTCAAATTTACCCGCGGCACGAACTCCACTTCATTGTTTGTAACCCCAGGGATTTCACTGGATTTATAGAATGAGTGGATGAGCGCAATATTACTGAATACCACACCACTCCATTGATCCTGGCCCGGAATCGCGAGACCGATCAGGTCGACCTCGCCATATGCCTCCAGCCCCCTAATTACAGCCTGCCCGATATTTGTCCTCAGCCTTTTAGGTCTGTCTTGCGCATCATAGGTTCCGAGCTCACCAATCCGGTTGTTGTAGTTCAGGTAAAAGACACTGACATCATAATTAATAAGGTTGGTTTGATCGCTTCTCACACCAAAGTCGAACGAGTAGCCTTTCTCATCCGCCAGGTTGGGATCAATTTCAGAGGATTGATTGGTTATGCGCATATCGCTGAAAGTGATCGAACGGT
>JBBDXJ010000019.1:0-9367 GCA_040902445.1 Cyclobacteriaceae bacterium
ATATAACACTTCTTTGGCCAGCGAATACAGTGAAAATACAAGGCTCCGGAAGTGATCCTGACGGAACCATTGCCAGCTATTTATGGAGTAAAGTAGCAGGTCCGGAAGCCACAATGACAGATGCCAATACACCAGCCGTCACGTTGACCGGTCTATCGCTGGGTTCATATGTTCTGCGGTTAACAGTAACAGATGATAAAGGCGGAAAGCACTCCGATGACGTGACGGTCGTTGTAAAAGATCCTGTTGCTCCTGTGGCCAATGCGGGCCCGGACTTGCTTTTGTTGCTCCCCACAAACACTGTTGTCATTCAGGGCACGGCCACTGACAGCGACGGAACTATTGTTTCCTATAAATGGACGCAGCGATCAGGTCCGGTTTCATCGATGACTGGTATCACTTCACCGACCTTGAATGTGTCCGCTCTGATATCGGGAACTTATAAATTCAGGCTTACGGTTACAGATGACTCGGGGTTGTCAGATTACGATGACACATTGGTCCGCGTTACGCAACCTCCTCAAGTCGATGCAGGCCTGGATCAAACTGTATTTCTACCGCAGTCACAAGTGACTTTTAACGGATCAGCATCTGATGCGGACGGGACCATAACAAAATATAGGTGGAACAAATATTCCGGCCCGGGTGTCGTGCTGGTGAATGCGACAACGCCCAATCTGACGGTCACGGGCCTTAAAGAAGGCACCCACATTTTTATGTTAAGGGTTACCGACAACTCATATGCAACAGCAACCGATTATGTCACCCTGACGGTGAAGAAGGAATTAGTATCGACGGATTTTCAAACTTCCGGCAATAGCGAAATTGCGGAGAACACGTTATCCGTCGCTGAAACTCCACTTGCGCCGGTGAGAAACTCTCAGGCAATCCTTAATAAATTGACCTCCCTGGATTTGGAAGATTGCCTGGTTACAATATTTAATGACACGGGAGACCGCATTTTTTCTGGCAACTGGTCATCGGAAACCTACCGCGATATCTTCACAGATGACGGGCTGTACCTTTACCAGATTATAAAAAAAGATAAACGCATAAACGCCGGAAAAATTTACATCAGGCGTTAAATCAAGATAATAGTTTTAGGTTTGCAGAATACCACCATGTACCTCAGGCGGGGGGCTGGTGGTTTTCGTTTCAACGGCAAACCTGGGCTGTGGTGATTCTATTTGGTTGTTGCGTTAAGGATTGTTGTTGCCCGGTCCAGAAATGGGATCTGTTCGGGGATGATCAAGGCAGTGGCTTTCGCGTAATCCATCCACATGGCTTTGTCGACTTCTGGAAAATCCACCATTTTCCCTGAGCGCGGCGGCCACTCGAGAGAAAAATTATTGCAAATAATACCAGTATCAGGATCCCATTTGCCTGTAAACGTCCAGGCGTGTACCCCCTTACCCCCCTTTTGTTTGATCATACCAATTTCGTAAAAGGGTGGGGTGGTCTTAATTCCGGTCTCTTCAAAAAATTCGCGCTGGGCGGTATGGATGAGATCTTCGCCTTCTTCGGGAATACCTTTGGGAATGCTCCATACTCCCGCATCCTTATTTTTAAAATAGGGCCCTCCGGGGTGAACCAAAAAATACTCCAACAGACCATTGGATACCCTGCACATCAATAATCCGGCGGCTAAATTTCGTTTCATGAATAATACAAAGGATCAAAACACTTTTCTAATGAGCAAATAATGTTTCATATTCACGCAGCTAAATCCACTTATGCCACACATTGCAATTATTTCCGCCAGCGTGCGAACAGGGCGTAAAAGCTATAGAGTAGCCTTGTATTTTGAGAACTTTCTCAAAAGTCAGAGTTTGGCGACGGTAGAGATCCTGGACCTCAATGTTTATCAATTCCCTGTATTCACCGAACGGTTAAAGCATCAGCCCAGTCCTTCCCCGGATGTAATTGATTTCGCGGAAAAAATTAAGAAGGCCGACGGAGTACTGATCGTGACGCCGGAATATAACGGTGGCTATCCCGCCAGTATTAAAAATGTAATTGACCTGTTGTATCCTGAATGGTTTCGTAAACCTATTGCTATCACAACAGTATCAGATGGTTCATTCGGCGGATCACAGGTAATAACCTCGCTCGTGTTCACGCTTTGGAAGATCCGCGCATGGGTCATACCGGCGATGTTCCCGGTTCCCAATGTCGAAGCGTCTTTTAGTGAGGACGGCCATCCTGTAAAAAGTTCTACTGATGATCGGGCAAAGATTTTTGTTGATGAGTTTCTCTGGTGCATACGGGCTAAATCCAAAATGGACAAGTTGTAGCACAGCGTCGCTCTACACATTGAATAGCCTGAAATTAAAAAGGCCGCTTCAAAAAATAATGCCACCCTAAGCCTACCAGCCTTTTTCGTTCCCATTCGTTCAATTTTAAGCGTTGCATTGTTGCAGCGGCGATAACAATTGTAGAACCCTTTTCCTATTCGAGAAAAAATTGGGTTGAGATCACCTCACTCGAAAAATAATATCGCCCCTATCCGTCGATCCCCCGACACATGCGGGAACTCATCCTTTTCTTAAAAATTATTTTTGAGAATTACTTTTTCTTGCGGGCCAATTGGAGGGGATTCCGGGAACCGGCAATGGCCAGGTGGTAACTCTACAGGAATCCAAAACTTAAAATTAATAACTAACCGATGTACCATGAAGTGATAGTTCATCCCAAATGTTGTCAAGAGTTGACCTTTCTCTTTAATGAATCAGTAGTTTTTTCCAACCACAAAGCAGTCTCCTGCAACAGGGGAAATGCGATAAAACTTTAATGAATAAAATGAGATTAAAATTGTTTGTAACCTTTGCGGTTCTTGGAACCCTGATGTCTTCCCTTGCCCTTGCCCAGCAAACGGCTAAAATTACTTCAGCCATCACTGCTTATCTGGAGTATTTACCCCAGGGCTATAATAATAACTCAAACCTTTATCCTCTTGTGATCTCATTGCACGGAATTGTGGAGAAAGGTACTACTTCTACTGATCCTGCTACCTTGAAATCATCTGTATTAAAAGTAGCCAATGTCGGACTTCCCAAGTATGTTAAATATGGCGAACAATATCCGTTCATTCTGATTTCACCACAATTGAAAACCTCCTATGGTGGATGGCCTGCCTCCTATGTGAAGGAAGTGATAGATCACGCGAGAAAGACCTTGAGGGTCAATCCGAAAAAAATTTACATTACGGGTCTTAGCCTTGGAGGCCTCGGCACGTGGAGCACGCTCGGAGCTTATCCGGAACTTTTTGCAGCGGCGCTGCCGATTTGTGCCGGTGGAAGCGCCTTGAGCAAAGCCTGTGCAATTGCAGCGGAAAATGTTCCTGTGTGGGGTTTCCATGGTGATAAGGACAATGTAGTTTCCTATACCGTCACCACCAAGATGGTAAACGCGATCAATGCCTGCACCCCAAAACCAAATCCGCTGGCGAAAGCCACCTTATTTGCCGGTATGGGTCACATTATCTGGGATAAGGTCTATAATACTACCAACGCACTGGACTGGATGTTGAGCTACACCAATGGATCAGTATCCTCTTCAAACCTTCCTCCGATGGTTGATGCCGGAACCGATGTGGTGGAATACCTTCCTACGATTGAAGCTATTTGCAACGGCTCAGCCAGTGATCCGGATGGAAGTGTTACAGCCTTCGCCTGGAGCCAGGTAAGCGGCCCTTCTACCGCTACGTTAGAGAATAAAACCACAAAGTCACTAAGGGCTTCAAACCTTAAAGCAGGAACCTATACGTTCCGGTTGAAAGCCGTTGATAATAATGGCGCTTATGATAATGATGACGTCAAGGTTATTATCAATTCCACCACAAGTAGTGCCCCGACCGTTAGCGCCGGCAGCGATAAATCAATTACTTTACCCACTAACTCTCTTTACATTCAGGGCACCGCCTCTGACGGCGATGGAATTGCATCCTATCTATGGACTAAAGTATCCGGGGGAACAGCAAGCCTCAGCAGTCAGACTACTTCAAAAGTAAGAGCCTATAACCTCGTCGCCGGTACCTATGTTTTCAGGCTTACTGTAAAAGATACCAAGGGAACTTCAAAATCAGATGATGTTACGGTGAAGGTTGTTAACAGTACCGCTAATCAGGCCCCTATAGCGAATGCAGGTGCGGACAAGAGCCTCACTTTGCCAACCAATTCTATAAAACTGTATGGCTCTGCCAAGGATAGCGATGGATCAATTGCTTCTTACAAATGGACTCAGTATGGTGGACCTTCGACAGCTACCATTAATTATTCCACATCTGCAGCGGCAACTTTCAGTGGCCTTAAAGCAGGAAAATATTATTTCCGGTTAACCGTGAAAGACAATGATGGAGCAACCGATTATGATAATGTTTTGGTAAATGTTGCCAGCGGAAGCGTGTCAGTAATCAGTTTGGATTCGTCATTCGAAAGCTTGGTCGCTATGTTAGATTAGCCCTGGCGTTCTACGATATGTTTTGATCAATTTGTGTGATTAGTTTAAGTAAAAACCCGTCTCTGACGGGTTTTTATATGAAGTCACTTTAGAAGCGGTTCGACAGTATCCGTGGCTGGTATTATTTCATAACGATTTCAAAAAGCTCTTTCTTTTTTCTTTTTGGCAGTCGCTCGGGTTGCGTTTGCGGAGGCTCTGGTTCAGGATCTTTTCTTAGTGGAAGAGGATTCTCCTTGCCCGGTCTTCCAATGTTGTTTTCGCGCTGTATGTTGCCGGGGTTTACCTTGTATGTATTCATAATATTCGCTGGTTTATAGAATGCGAGTGAGCGTCCTCAACGCCGCTTCCAGGCTTGATTTTTAAAATGTTAAAAAAGCATTCCGTTGTTTTTACCGAAAGGGAAGTCCCTGATCTTTCGAACGTGGAATTCTCTGATTCAAAATTTCACGGCAAATTTATTTTGTGGACTTTTACACTCATGCAGACGGAATCGGGCATTATTTGGACTATCGGGCATTCAACCAGATCTATAGAGGAATTTTTAGATCTGCTTGAAGTTAACGGCGGCCGGCTATTGGTTGACATTCGATCGCTTCCGGGCTCCAGGCGATATCCGCATTTCAACAAGGAAAACTTGTCGGTGGCGCTGAAAGAAAAAGATATTGATTACGAGCATTTGGTCGGTTTAGGAGGACGGAGGACGGCTAACCCGCAGTCAGTTAACGTAGCGTGGCGTAATGCATCTTTCCGTGGGTATGCCGACTATATGCAAACGGACGAGTTTAAAGGGCGGGCTGCAAGACTCGAAACGCTCGCTCATAAAGAAAGAACTGCTTATATGTGCTCAGAAGCGCCATGGTGGAAGTGCCATCGCGCGCTGGTTTCTGACTTTCTAAAGATCAGGGGATGGAAGGTCTTGCATATTATGGAAAAAGGAAAAGTAACAGAGCATCCCTTCACTTCACCCGCACGGCCGGTACAGGGTCAGTTGTTTTATGACGGGCTGGTTACGCCCGACTAATGGACAATTCGAAATGTTTGGATTCCAGGGAATAAGTAGCATGGGCTGAAGACCATGCGACCCGGGTGGATGAGAAGCTAACTGCGCATCCATAACCCTTTATATGCCTTGTTTTATTTTCGTTGATATTCTCGCCGCCTGGTAACTGTCCGATCAATTTGCTGCCCCACGAAGCCCACACATATTTCATAAAAATCGATTTCCTCATTAAATTAAAAAATTGTACCGGAAGCACAGCCGGTGTTGTAAACTTACTTGTACCTGCGCTCGCGGAGATGAAGGATCGAATTAGCGTGATCTTTAAATTACAGGATGCCTCGCTGCAGGATAAGAGCTTAAAAAGAAAAAACCCGCCGTGGAGCGGGTTTTTTCAGAATTAAAATACAAACCTAATCTTAATATTCGTAAGCTCCGATATCGTAGGCTGTGCCTTTCAACCGGGGATTTTGAGCGTAATCCCGAGAAATATTATACACGGCGATATTTGTTCCTTTGTTAATAGCAGGAGACCCTGTATTTAAACCGTAATTAAAGGCCGAAGGGCTTTTAAATTTAGGAGCGTTAATATCCCTCGTAAAGTAATTGTTGAGCTGCGTGATCTTAACGGATTTTCCCAGAAGATAGACGTATGCATCGTTACCCGTGCGGGGGTATTTGTACGTTGCATAACTCTTAGGATTAACGATCACGTTATTATAGACCAGATTCATGGGCACATTATCGGCGTAAATTCTGATTCCATCCAATCCGGAATTTACGATGGTGTTGTGGATAAATTTGAAACCAAGTCCCGTGGCATAACGGTCGTCACAAAAAATACCGTGTCCTCCTGTATTGACAATCACGTTGTTGTGCACAAAATTCTCGGCGTTGCCAATGATCATCACGCCGTTGCCTTTGCCGCCTTTTATGAAGTTGCCGTAAAAATTGGCAATTCCACCCTCGCCAAACTGAACTCCATGATTTTGGTATAACACATTTTTTACCCCGTAATTCTCAATTCTGTTGTTGTAAACCTCAGCTCCTTTTGGAGTCGAGGCAACCTGAATTGATTCCCATCCGGAATTTTTGATGATGTTGTTGTAGATCTTCACACCCTCAAGAACCCCTGGCAAACGGGTGCCACAGGGGGTGCTGATACCACTCCGATAGTAGTTATGCCCAACGTAAAACGCCTCCGCTCCGGTGTCATGTATATAGTTGTGATGAAGGGAAACATCGCGCATGACAAAGTTACCGCGGATTGTTGCGTTGTCGCAAGACGGTTCCGTTTTAGCCATTACTCCGGCGAAGCCCGAGTTACTTATTTCCACATGGTCTACTTCAACATTTGTTGTAAGCAGATCCAGGTGAAGTGACTGGCGCCCGCCAGTGATTTTGATACCGTAGTTTCCGTCAACAGTTCCTCCTGTGATTCTGAAAAAGGAGCTGTATTCTGTTTTAATACCAAACCACTGGGTACCGCCATTGATGATTGCAGTCCCGCCGCAATTCTTAATGATGATTGGCGCTGTGGCCGTTCCGCGAACATTTTTGAAAACAAGCTGCTTATAGGCAACCCCGGCTTTTAAACATATCACTGCTCCCGGCTTAAGACCCAGGGCCTGCGCATCTATTCTATAGGCACTTGCCGGTACTGTATAAGTACATCCGCAATCACCGGTTGTTGCCGCGGTGGTTGTGCCGGTAGTGGTCGCATTGGAAATATCGTTAACAGAAGTTAAAAGGATCGCTTCCTCGGAACACTGGAAAAATAGACTACAAAGGAGAATGAAACTGAACGCTTTGATCGGAGTGGAAAATGCCTTGTGACTATAACTCATCTTTGATTTTTAAATTAGAATGTAGGACTAACTACATTCTAATTTATTGTGCTAGTTCCAATCCTGATTGGATTTGCTTCGGTGCCTACCAGATTGATGAATTCCACATCACCATATTTGATGGCTTTGTCAAGGCATATAACGGAACCTGCCTTTAAACCGAGTTCTTTTCCGTCCACGACAGCAAGATCAGCGGGTACTACGAATGTGCAGGTTTTGCAATCTTTGATTTCCTCATATGTTGTGAAGATACCGCTGATAGTCATACTGCCGGTGGCTTCGGTATTCAAAGTAACAGCTTCTGTCGGCGCGGCTTCCTGCTGGGTGGGACCAATTTCTTCTTCAGTACATTGAGAAAAGACAAATAGAGCAAATGCTGCTAACATGATTTTTTTCATAGATGTTAAGTTGGTTCTCATATTCATAATTGTTTTTTTGCGCTTGTACTCACAAATCTTTAGCGCAGTTCGTTTAAAAAGTGGGTAATTTGGTCTACAGACATTAGGTTAAGACTTGCTTTAACTCATGGCATAAGATTTTTCTGGTTTAAAACTTCTACAAATTAAAGCCTCCGGGCCCGTCCTGAATATTTTTGTTTGCCCATTCCCGGAATAGGCCGTTTTTCTGCACATATCTTCGATAAGTATTTTTTTCGTGTCTCTGGAAGGGAAGTGTCTTGTTAAAACCCCGAAAGGAACTGCCTCACCATCTCCTGCCTTTGTTTTTCCGTAGGCAGTCTACCTATGCCTGCGCCCAAATTATCCAGCATATGATGGGGCTTGGAAGTTCCCGGAATTACGCAGGTAACCGCGGGATTTGATAAGATGTATTTGAGAAAGAACTGACCCCAGCTGTTACAATCAAATTCCTTTGCCCACGCCGGAATCTGTTTTCCTCTGACCCTCTGAAATAGAGATCCGCTTTGAAATGGTTGATTGATCAAAACCGAGACATTTTTTTCCAGGGCAAGTGGCAGCAGCTCCTTCTCGGCATTCCGTTCGAGCATATTGAAGTTGATCTGAATAAAATCTACTTTTTCTGTTTCCATTATAGAAGCCAGCCGGTCATGTGCACTGTCGGTATAATGTGTAAGGCCCAGATACTTTATTTTTCCTTCCTCTTTCCAGCTTCTCAATGTCTTAATATGAGTTTGCCAGTCTGCAAGATTGTGGATCTGCATCAGTTCTATTTTATCCCTCTTCATTAAGCGAAAGGATTCATTCATCTGCCTGATGCCATTGTCCCTTCCATTTGTCCAGACTTTGGTTGCAATAAAAAGTTTGTCGTTTACTTTTAGTTCGGTGGAGAGATCCCCCACAACTCCTTCCGATCTGCCATACATGGGCGAGCTGTCGACAACACTTCCTCCTTTGGAGAGGAGTGTTTTTAGAACCTCCTTTAAAGGTTCTGTTTCACTGGCTGAGTCTGATACATCAAAGGTTTGCCAGGTACCTAGTCCGACAACGGGAATTTTTTCTCCTGTTGAATGGATGGGCCTTTTTGAAATACTCTCCTTTGTATTCATCCAATTATTGCCTGCCGACAAAATGCCCAACACATTCAGATGATGCAAACAATCACGCCGGTTCATTTTATTGCAGTTAACGATGTTTATTGAACGTACGCGGAATCAGGTCTCTAAAAAATAAAAAGCTGCCTTTGGTGGCAGCTTTTCTTAATCCTAAAGAGGTCTTGATGGCCGCCATTCATTTTTTCTCAGGGTGTTGGGAAGCTTATGCGATTTCATCCTGCTGCTCGAAGCGGGAACCGTAATCGCTGTTATATCAGTATAGGTTCCAGCGACAATTGTGAAGGTTTGAACGATTATCGGGTCATTTCCCGAAACATCCCACGCGTTGATATTAGCCAGCGTATAGGAAGCGGTAAATATATCGCGATCAGCCGCCGCCTCCAGTACCCCACCCGTGAAATCGACAAAATGTGCTTCAAAATTCATGGGGTTGGCAGTTCCTTCGTAATAAACATAACTTAAGCCAAATGCCCCGTCAGTAATTAGAGATGGAATGAATATCAGTTCCTGTGTGGGTGTTGTCCGGGGTGTGAG
>JBBDXJ010000020.1:0-9360 GCA_040902445.1 Cyclobacteriaceae bacterium
AGAAACCAACCCCTTAAACGGAACGCGGCCGGAAATGCCTTCGGGTACGAGTTTTTTGACGTCATCCTCTACATCCTGGAAATAACGGTCTTTAGATCCGTCTTCCATGGCCTCTATTGAGCCCATCCCGCGATACGACTTAAACTTCCTGCCCTCATAAATGATCATTTCTCCCGGGGCTTCCTCTGTGCCAGCCAGCAAGGATCCTATCATTATACTATCTGCCCCGGCGGCGATTGCCTTGACAATATCTCCGGAGAAGCGGATACCCCCATCGGCGATAACTGGAACACCGGTATCTTTCAGCGCTGTGGCCGCCTCATATACCGCCGAAAGCTGGGGCAACCCGACTCCGGCTACGACACGCGTGGTGCAAATACTGCCAGGGCCAACGCCTACTTTTACGGCATCCGCCCCCGCATCCGCCAGGGCCTTTGCTCCTTCCCCGGTTGCGACATTCCCAACAATAAGGTCGAGTTCCGGATACTTTTTCTTCACGCGTTTGGCCGCCTCAATGACTCCTTTCGAATGACCATGGGCGGTATCGATGCTGATCACGTCTACACCCGCTACCTTTAAAGCCTCGATGCGATCGAGGATATCGGGCGTGACGCCAACGGCGGCGCCTACACGCAACCTTCCGAACTTATCCTGACAGGCATTGGGTTTATTTTTTTTCTTTTGAATATCCTTAAAGGTTATCAGCCCCGTGAGCTTTCCGTTTTTATTTACAATAGGCAGTTTTTCGATCTTGTATTTCTTGAGAATGTCTTCCGCCTGATCGAGTGTGATACTTTCAGGGGCGGTGATGAGATTTTCCCGAGTCATGATCTTTTCCACGGGGGCATGCATGTCTTTCTGGAATCTCAGGTCGCGATTGGTGATGATACCGACAAGTTTCCCCTCACCATCAACAATCGGGATACCCCCTATTTTCAGTTCCCGCATAATGTTTTCCGCTTGCTGAACGGTAGAATGAATTGCCAGGGTGATCGGGTCGAGTATCAGACCACTTTGTGATCGTTTCACTTTTCTGACCTCTTCAGCCTGTTGTTCGATCTTCATATTTTTATGGATGAAGCCCATCCCGCCTTCCAAAGCAACACTGATCGCCAGTTCGGCTTCTGTTACCGTATCCATCGCTGCTGAAACAATAGGAATGTTTAAGCGGATGTTTCGTGTAAGTTGGCTGGTGGTGTCGGCTTCGCGCGGAAGTATTTCAGAGTAGGCGGGAACCAGAAGCACGTCGTCGTAGGTGAGGGCTTCAAAGAGGAATTTATTTCGGTCGATGGGCATAGCAAATAATTTACGATCTATTATTTGCCGGGCAAAGGTATACTTTAATTTTTTAATTCACTAATTGTACAGTGTTAAACCCGAATATTATCAAAACAAACTCCCGGATATTAAAATATTCGCCGACTTTTGATCCAGACCTTTATTTTTGCTGCTTAAATCATCCATTATGTTAAAGTTATTATGTTCACTTGCCTTCACTTTCATGATTGCCGTGTGTTTCGGTCAGGTCCAAACGGGGAAAGCTTCTTTTTATGCGGATAAATTTGAAGGAACCCCTACAGCCAGCGGAGAGAAATACCGTCACAATAAACTGACAGCGGCGCATAAGACCCTTCCCTTTGGAACGCGCGTCCGAGTGACCAATATCAGCGACAACGAATCGGTGGAGGTTGTGATTAACGACAGGGGACCCTATGTTGAAAACAGGATCGTCGATCTCTCCAAATCCGCGGCTGAAAAATTGGGCTTTGTAAACCAGGGGTTAGCTGACATCAAACTCGAGGTAATAGACGCAGGGGATGGTAAAACCAGTGACCCGATCAAAACTGTTGATCACGTTGTGGTGGAGGAAAAAGAATTTTATGATTTTGAGATCTCAAGGCTCGAGCCAAAAGGTTATGGTGTCCAGATCGGAACCTACCAGGAACTGGTGAACCTTATGCGCCTTTCAGACAACCTCAAGAACTCGTATAAAAAACAGGTCACAGTTCAGGTAAAAATAATAAAAGGAATAAAGTATTACGGCTTAATCCTCGGACAAATTCCCACACGAATGAAGGCAGAGCAGTTCCGGGCCGAGTTGCAAAAAAAATTTCCTGACGCTTTTATTGTCGAATACAACCGCCTGTAGTGCAATGATCTTTCAAATATTCACATGATGGAAATTATCGGGTATCTGGCTTCCATTGCAATAGGGATTGTCCTTGGCTTGCTCGGCGGGGGTGGTTCAATTCTCTCAATTCCAATCCTGGTTTACCTCTTTCATGTGGATGCGGTCATGGCCTCAGCATATTCGCTTTTTATTGTTGGTGTCACCAGTCTCGCAGGCGCAATTCCCAAATACAAAGATCATCTGGTGAATATCCAGACCGGAATTCTTTTTGGCCTGCCTTCTATTGTGGCAATCTTCGTTACCCGCAAATGGGTAATGCCGGCTATTCCCGATGTAATTTTGCACATCGGGAATTTTGCACTCACAAAAAGATTGCTGGTGTTGGGGGTATTTGCTTTTCTGATGATCGTCGCTTCTTACACGATCATCAGAGGAAGGAAAGATGTCATACATGATGATCACGAATGGAGAATTCCACTGCTGATATTTGAAGGTATGTTGATCGGTTTTCTAACAGGCCTTGTAGGCGCCGGGGGTGGATTTTTAATTATCCCTGCACTGGTCTGGTTAACCGGCCTGCACTTTAAAACCGCCGTGGGTACCTCACTTTTCATAATTGCCATTAATTCGCTGCTTGGTTTTTTAGGCGACGTGCTGAATTATAAAATGGAATGGGATTTCCTGCTCTCACTAACTACATTGGCAGTTTTTGGCATTTTGATCGGAAATAAACTTCAAAAGAAAATTCCCGCCGATAGGTTAAGATTACTCTTTGGTTGGCTTATTTTGGCAATGGGTATCTGGATACTTTTTAAAGAACTCTTCTCCGGTATCCGTTCCGTGTAACATAGTTCAACCCGAAAAGGACGAATACATAATCATGGCGGGAATAAAAAAAGTGGTCATTCTTGGCCCGGAGTGCACAGGAAAATCCGAGCTTTCTCAATACCTGGCGTCAGAATTCAAAACTGAATGGGTTAAAGAGTATGCGCGGTCATATCTTAATGATCTTGACAGACTTTATGGACCTGAAGACTTACCCGTTATCGCCATGGGACAATTGTCAATTGAAGATGATATGGTTTCAAAAGCTAACAAGGTGCTTATTTGTGATACTGACCTTTACGTGATCAAGGTCTGGAGCAATTTCAAATACGGATACTGTGATCAGGAAATATTAAGATCTATTGCAATACGAAAATACGATCTCTACCTCCTCACGCACATCGACATACCATGGACTCCCGATCCGCTGCGCGAGCATCCCGATCAGCGGGAACTACTTTACGAATTATACTTGCATGAAATGAGGTGCCAGGCCGTTCCTTTTGTAGAAATAAAGGGAAGCCGGAAGCAGCGCAGAAAGGTCGCAAGCGAAAGCATTAAAAATCTTTTGGAGAACAGCTCCTATCCGTTGTCATGAACTCGCTTCTGCCCGAGGGTCCATATGCCGCCTTAAAAATCCGGGATTTCAGATTGATTAGTTCTGCGCGTTTGGCTGGCCAAATCACTGCGACAATTGCAACGAGTACACTAACAGGAGTCTGATTAATTCGATTACTCACCGTCAGCGTTGAACACCAATTCCTTCAGACATTGGATCCACAGCGGATGGTCATTAAGACTTTCCACCAGTTGGACTTTCTGCCCACCGTGTGCCATGAAAATTTCCTGGTACTCTTCACCGATCTCAATGATAGTTTCCAGGCAATCTGCAGTAAAAGCCGGAGAAAACACCAGGATTCTTTTCATTCCATTCCTGGCGCACGCCTCCACAACTTCATCGGAGAACGGCTTGAGCCACTTCTTGTTCAACCGGGATTGGAAGCAGACGGTATACTTTTGCTTTTGTATCCCGAGCTTTTCCGCAATAAGTCGGGTTGTGGCATAACACGTGGCCTTGTAACAAAATTTATTGTCAGGTGTGATCGCGTTCTCGCAATTGTAGTCTGCACATACACCCTCATTATAAACTTTATCTACCTGGCGTTCGGGTAATCCGTGGTAAGAAAAAAGAATATGATCAAAGTCGTTTAAATTGAATGATTTACTTCGCTCGACAATCGCCTGGATAAAAGTCGCGTGATCATAATACTGACTTATGAATTTAATTTCCGGAATTACCCACCAGTTCCCGATAACCCTCATCACTTCATCGAGTGCCGAACCTGTAGAAGCAGATGCGTACTGCGGAAAGAGCGGCAACACGATGATCCTGTCAAAATTTTTCTTTCGCATTTGTTCCAGTACATCCGGAATGGAAGGATTTTTATATCGCATTGCCAGGTGCACATCATAGGCTCCTCCTAAAGCGACCTGCAATAACTTTTGAACCTCTTTGCTGTAGTACAAAAGAGGAGAGCCATTGGCTGTCCATAACTTTTTATAGATCCGTGCGGACTTTGGAGCGCGGAAGGGAACAATGATCAGGTTTACGAGAATTTTTCTCCATAACCAGGGTATGTTGATTACGCGCGGGTCGTTCAGGAATTGCGACAAATAAGAACGCACATCCCCGACGGATGGGCTATCGGGTGTGCCAAGATTTATAAGCAAGACGCCGGTTTTTTTATTCATAATGACAATTCAAATCGCAAAGGTAAGAGTTTAACAATGAACGCCGATAGTTAGGTCAATGAAGAATCGGCGAGCGTTTGAAAGGTTTGTTTTCATCAAACAGCTTACGGTAAGTGGCGTGGCGTTTGCTTACGTCGGCGGTTACCTGTTCCACAATATTGATCATTTTCGGATTAAAGTCACCGATCCAATTCATCTCGTAATAGTCGTAGCGTTTGTATTCTTTCTGAAGGACCCTCTTTGAGTTTAAGACCATTGCGCCATCCAATCCTTTGCCCTGATGGGCCGGCACCACGCCAAATAAAATTCCAAAGGCTTTCCGGTTTGTTTTCCGGAAACTGTGCCAAAGGAATTTTATTTTTCCCAGCCAGTCGAGCTTTCCATTTACGTATTTGAATATCTGATTAATCTCCGGAAGTGAAAGAAAAAATGAAACCGGCTCGCCTTTGTAAAAGCCGAAATACAAAAGGTGAATGTCCATGATGGGTTTCATCTGTTTGACTATTAGTTTGGCTTGTGCCATAGTAAGTTCAGGAATCTCTTTCCGGTTTGCCCAGGCTTTATTATAGACAGTCATAATGTATTCCGGCAATTTCGGTATTTCATCCTTGCGGATATGGCGAAATTCATAATCAGGATCTCCGGCGGTAATGGCAGCTTTTTCGTACAGACGCTCTGAGATCTCACCAGCCACCGTCCTGGCGAAAGTGAGTTGATAAAAGTATATTTTGAAGCCGTAAGCTTCGAAAAAATCTTTGTAATAAGGAAAATTATAATTGCATTGGTAATTGGGCTCCTGATCAAATCCTTCAATCAGCAAACCCCACCACCGGTCGCGGTTCCCGAAATTTACAGGACCGTCCATGGCCTCCATAGCTCTTTGCTGGAGCCAGTTTTTACATTGATCACAAAGCATAAAGGCTGCTGCCTGATCCTGTATGCAATCAAAAAAACCCATACCACCGGTAGGCTGATCGTTGCCCTTGGTTACAGTTTTCTGGTTGACGAATGCGGCGACGCGGCCGATGGTTTCCCCCGCATCATTGGATAAGATCCACCGGGTACATTCGCCGTGACGGAAAGTTTTGTTCTTCTCCCTGTCAAAAACATTTTCAATATCCTTATCCAGCGGCCGTATCCACCGGGGCTCATTTTTGTAAAGTTTAACCGGAAGTAGCAAAAATTCTTTTGCATGCCTGGGGGAAGTAACCTCGGTAATTCTCATCGTTGTTCTCGTGAAATGGCCGGAGTAGTAATTATACTATTAATGCGATTGGGTAATAAAATATGAAAACGCGTACCGCTACCCGGGGTGCTGGCGACCTTTATTTGTCCGCCGAGTTTTTCCACGGCATTCTTCACAATGTATAAACCGTTCCCCGACCTACCATGCAAGATAATTTGTTACCCGAATAAAACAAGCTGCAAAAATCCAGACAGGTTTAAATAAAACGACGGTTGTAAAAAATTCAATTCGATAGTTTTTTATAGAGCGCGCTTTTGATAAAACCTCGATAAAACGATTTATTAATCTCCTCCTTCAATCCTACCGCCAGGAGTTGGTCTTCCCATGCCGGCAAGGCAGTCGCCTCGATCTTGCAAGTTATGGCAAAGAACCTGTACATGATCCACAGCAAAGCCCGTTGCCACCATTTGCCTTCACTCACAAAATCACTTACCAGCCAAAGCCCTCCGGGATTGATCCTGCGATAAATTTTTCTGCAGATCTCTAGTCCGCGGTCATAGGGAAAAAGGTCCAGGAAAAAATTTGTGAGCACCGCATCGAACACGACGTTATCCGGCAATGAATTTTCGGTACCATGGATAAAGTTAATGTTCTCCCGGGAGTGAAGGGGTAATCTTTTAGCAGCCAACGTTATCATTTCGGAGGAAGCCTCCAGATACCAAATAGTGGAGCCGGGGCTTACAACAACTTTTTTCAAAACCGGTAAGATTTCCCCCGATCCTCCTCCGATTATAAGAAGTTTGGACCCCTTGGGTATCTTTCCTAAAAAGGCAACCTGGCTATCGGCGATCGCTCGTCCGAAAACCATTTGCTTGAGGAAATCGTAATAGGGTGCAATGCGATTAAAACGACCCAGGCCTGCACTCATAAAAGGTACAACAGAGGAATAAAAAAAACAGCGTCGCCGAGAATGCGGAAATAATTGTTTTCAACCAAATGCTTTTGAAATAAGAGGATCGCAAGTAACATCAGGTTCATGGAAATAAATATCAACGCAACACCAGGATTAAAACTCCATATCCACAGGCCACTCAATATATTCAGTAATCCCAAAAATAAAATCCCGTAGCGCGTAGAAGCCGGGCCAAACCAGGTAACAAACGAATGCTGTTGCTGACTGCGGTCTTCCCTGTAATCAAAGAGTGAAAACAAGAGCAAATTCATCAGTGCGGTGATAAAAAACTTGCCCATCAAAAGACAGTGCACGGGTTGCAGATCCCCCGCAAGCATGGCCAGAGAGGGTAGTAACACACCAGCGGTATAAAGGCAGGCGACAAAAAATTCCTTTAAGAATTTCAGATAACGCTGCAGAATCAGATAGAAGAGTACAACAAACCAGAGGACAAGACCGGAACGCAGTACGCTGGAGGGAACAAACCAGATCAGAACAAAATCAATGATCAGTGCGATGAAAAGAAAGATTAAAATAACCCTGAAATATTTTTGATGAAAGCGATGCCGGTCTGTTGAGGCAATTTTAGGAATGATTCTGGCATCTCTCAGGTGATCAAGGGAATAAATTATCCAGACCGTCAGGGCAAGGGCAAGTAACGTGTAAAGTGACAGAGAGACGCCCAGGATCCGCGCAAAGAATAAACCGCTGATCACCGCACCTGCTACGACGTCAAGACTAAGAATATTTATATACTGATAGAAGTTATTTAAAACTTTCATAAACAAAAAAAGTCTCCGGGTGGAGACTTTAAAGGTATGAGATTTAATCACTAAGTAGATTTTAAAGCTTCGGCACCGCCAACAATTTCCAGGATCTCCTTCGTAATTGCAGCCTGCCGTGTCCGGTTATAGGTCAACCTTAACTGTTTTAACAATTCCCCGGCGTTCTCTGTAGCCTTGTCCATCGCTGTCATCCTGGCACCGTTTTCAGCGGCGTTGGAATCCAACACCGCCTTATACAATTGCACTTTTAAAGATTGTGGTATCAGACTGGTAATGATTTCTTCCTGGTCGGGTTGATAGATATAATGAACAGTCGGAGTCTCTGTGTTTGATTGAGGGAGTATTGGCAAATACTGTTCAACTCTGAGAATTTGCGTCGCAATGTTTTTGAATTCATTATAAACCAGCTCCACCTTGTCGTATTTGCCGTGTTTATACGACTCAATCACAAACTCCGCGGCGCGTGATACATTTTCAAAGGACAAGGAGCTGAAGAGTAAGGTGAAGTCACCGTGTACGCTGCACTTCCGCTTGCTGAAATAGTCACTTGATTTTTTTCCAATGGTAAGGACGGTCACGTGACCTTTTGCAAAAGGGCCCGCATATTTCTCTTCAATGAGTCTGTTAACACCCTTGAAAACACTACTGTTGAAAGAGCCACAAAGTCCGCGGTCTGAACTGACAGCGATGATGAGGATTTTCTTTTCTTCCCGCACTTCACTGTACCAATTATCTCCATCTGAATCTACCTGGGCAGCAGAAAGATTTTGCAGAAGGGCGTTGAGCTTTTGTGCAAAAGGGCGCATTTGCTGTATCCTTTCCTGCGACCGGCGCAACTTTGCAGCCGCCACCATTTTCATGGCTTTGGTGATCTGCTGGGTGGAACCCACCGAGGTAATTCTATTCTTAACTTCTTTTAAACTTGGCATTTTTCTTCTTTTTTGCCACCAAGACCCGCCTGCGTGAAGCGTTTCGGCAGGCAAGCACCAGGACACTCAGGCATTTGTAGCCAATGGTTAAATTAATTGTAAGTAATTAATAACGCGCCGATAAATCTGCGGCAACTTTCTTGATAGTGCTCACATCGGCATCTTCAAACTTTCCACCGCGAAGGTTATCAAGAACATTGCGATGGCTTCCGCGCAACAACTCAATAAATTTCTCTTCAAACTCTTTCACTTTATTTACCGGAACATTATCCATAAATCCTCTTGTGGAAGCTGTGATAATTGCAACCTGCTCTTCGACGGGAACGGGAGCATATTGATCCTGCTTCAGAATTTCAGTATTTCTGCGGCCGCGTTCGATGGTAAGTTTCGTCGCCGCGTCGAGGTCTGATCCGAACTTGGAGAAAGCTTCCAGCTCGCGAAATTGTGCCTGGTCTAGCTTTAATGTACCTGCCACTTTTTTCATGGATTTGATCTGCGCATTCCCACCCACGCGTGATACGGAGATACCAACGTTGATCGCGGGCCGGATACCAGAATTGAAAAGGTTTGTTTCCAGGAATATCTGCCCGTCGGTAATAGAAATAACGTTGGTTGGAATGTACGCTGAAACATCACCAGCTTGTGTTTCGATAATAGGAAGCGCAGTCAGGGATCCTCCTCCTTTTACCAAATGTTTTATAGAGGCGGGAAGATCATTCATATTCCTGGCGATCTCATCGTTGTTGATGATTTTCGCCGCTCTTTCCAGCAGGCGGGAGTGCAGGTAGAACACATCGCCG
>JBBDXJ010000021.1:0-53057 GCA_040902445.1 Cyclobacteriaceae bacterium
TTCGGGTGAGTTGGCTGATCGTGTTATTTAATCCATCGTTGAGTGAACCTCCAAAATAAGTGGAAGCCAGTAACTCGGTTCCATCCTTGCTGAAACGTGAAATGATTATATCCGATCCGGCGGTGTAAGCCACCACGTGACCCGTGCTGGTGCCTCCGCTGAATGATGTACTGTAAGCTCCGTCAGTAGCGGGGAAATTTCCGGAGCTTGTGGTTCCAAGCACGATCAATTCTTCTGAATCATTCATGATCAGACTGTGTGGTGATTCGGAGTTATTGCCTCCGAGATAAGTGGCAAACACGAGCTGGCTTCCGAGGGAATCGTATTTAAGAATGCCGATGTCGTATAGCCCGCCCGAGGTGGTCTGAAAGGCACCTGCGGTGGCAGGGAAACCACCACCATTACTTTGTTCCGTCACCCCGGCAGAGTAGAGGTTGCCGTGTTCTCCAGGGGTTGCAGTGCTGCCCCAGTTGTCGGCGGTCGAACCGGAATAAGTTGAAAAGATCAGCAGCGGATCGATGACAAGTTCGTAACAGGCATCAAATCCATCAGGAAAAACAAAGGAAACCATGTTACCCTGAAGTTGGAAAGCACAGCCCACCTCAAGTTTTTTTCCGTTGACGAACTGGTAAGCCACTGGCTTTTTTTCGGTGATATCGGCCAGCGAAGTTTTAACGTACAGGTTGCCGTTGTCGAGATATATTTTATCTGCACCCTGATATAAAACACGGATGAGCGAGGGATTGCCATTCGGCGCCACAACAAAGTCATACTTTATATTTTCACCTGCCGCGTATACCTTCAGATCAACGTCAGGATACAATGATTCATAGAGCATACCCTCATACGCATATGCTTCCGATGCCCACCGGTGCCGGTCATTGCCGATAAAATAATTGTAATATTCAGTTGATTTACCAAAGCTTTTTGGTTCAATTGTCAGGTCGGCGCCGGGAAAATTTACAAACACGGCATGACCCCGAACCTGTGAATCCGCTTCCGATGAACCATCCGGTTCCGGCGTATGAGACTGGTGATGAAGTGACTCGAGCTTACTGTTGTCGAGAAAAAAATATTTGAATGATGCGGGACCCACTACCATCTTCCCACCGGGAACACGGGTCATATAATGGACATCATCTGACCACTGATTCTTGTTTTCAATAAATCTGACGGAAGGCTGGGAATTTGCAACCAACCCATTACAGAAGGACAGGCCGCCAAACAGGAATATTACGCCTAAATTCCTGAAAAAATCGCACATACAGCATCAATTATCGTAATGGCTCTGAGGAGCAATTTAACTAATTATCGGGAATTAGTTGTTGGTTATTGGTCGTTGGTTTTTAGTTCTGGCGATACGGTTTCAGTAGATGCCCTGGCGCGTGAAAATATTGTTCAGGAGTTGTAGAAAGTGAGGCGGGTACGGACTGGTATTTTCCCCTCTTTTCCAAGGAGGGGTTAGTTCACGCCAGTGAACTTGGGGTGGTGCAAACGGATAAAATAGGTTAGAAAGAAATTGTCAATTGCAGAATTGCCTGCCAACCGAAGCTTTGGCGCAGGTTGGTCAATTGCAAAAATTGGGTTCATCCCTCCTTCCGCAACACCTGCAAAGGTGGCGTATTGATAACCTCGCGTGAATTAAGCCAGCCAATAGTCACGGTGAGGACGATAACACCTACGGTAATGATAAGAAGTTCAAGCCAGTCGAAAGCAAAGGTGATCTCGAAAAAGAATTTGGTGAGCAACCATCCGCCACCGAGAGAAAGGGCCATGCCGGTCAGGGCCGAAAACAAACCTAAATACGCGTATTCTATTAACGTGATGTTTGTGATCTGTTTTGTTCTTGCACCGATGGTGCGCAACAAAACGTTTTCCTTGATTCGCAAAAATTTACTGTTGATCACTGCGCCGGAGAGCACAACAAGGCCTGTGACAATACTGAACAAAGCCAGGAAGCGGATGATGAGTCCCAGTTTGTCAAACAATTCATTTACGGTTGTCAGTATCAAACGGAGGTCGAGCAGGGAAACATTGGGATATTGCATCACGAGCGCCTGCTGGAACCTGTTTGCCTGCTCCGGCTCGTCTACTCTTGTAGTGGTGACAAATATCTGCGGAGCATTTTCGAGCACGCCGTTGGGGAAAACAAAAATAAAATTTGGCGGATCTTTGGGCCAGTCAACTTCACGCACGCCGCTGATAAATGCTTTCACCGCAACGCCCTGGATATCGAAGACCAGCGAATCGCCAATGCCGATGTCGAGGTTATCCAGCATACCTTCGGAGATCGAGACCCACACAGAATCACGACTTTTCTTTTTTTCGTGCAGGGCTCCCTCGATCAATTTTTCAGAGTGGTGTAAACTGTCGCGGTAGGTCACCCGGTATTCTCTGCGGATAGCCCAGTTCGAAACATGGTCTGTGGTATCTTTCTGCAGTGCCTCCGCCGATCTTCCTCTCAGTTCACTGATCCTGCAGGTCACAATAGGAACGACCTGGTTAATTTTCAGGTCATTGTCCTTCATCAGCTGAATCACGCGATCCTTTTGGGAGGGCTGGATGTCAAACAAGATCGTGTTGGACTGGTTTTCCTGTCCGGTGAATTCCACCTGGCCCAGCATACTTTGCTCCACAATGTTGAGGGTTGAAATGATAAAGGCGCCCAGTCCGATGGTGACCATCAGCACCCGGGTCTGGTTATTCGGTCGGAACAAACTCGACAGGGCATGCCTCCAAATGAAACCTGCTCCATGCGGGAAATAGCGGCGAACGAAGTAAAGCAACGCAATGGCTACTGCCGTGAGGAAGGCCAGGGCCACGACCAGCCCCAGGAAAAACATCGAGCCGGTAAACCAGCTTCGCGTCTGTATGGTGGCGAAAGAAATGGGAAAGGCTGCAATGAGAATGAGGGTAAGGATCCTCGTTTTGGAGAAAATGCGCTGCCCTTCATAATCGGACCGCAACACCGAAAGCGGAGGCACAAACCGCACCTCTACCAGGGGCAGCATGGAAAATAATACGGACACCACTGCGCCTACCGTCAACCCCAGCATCAAGGATTTCCACGAAATGGCAAATCCCATTTCAAAAGGAATGAGATCTTTAATAATGAGTGGAATTACCTGCTGGATCCCGATGCCTAAAAAAGATCCGATGATGCTTCCTAAAATTCCAAGCAAAAAGATCTGGATGAAAAAAATATTAAACGCCTGCCAGCCACTGGATCCCACACAACGCAGAACAGCCACCTCTTCCCTTTTTTCACGGGCGTAAATATGCACAGAGCTCGCCACACCCATACATCCCAGTATGAGGGCAACAAAGGCAAGCAACGAAAAAAAACGATAGATCGAACTGAAACCCCGGCCCAGGCCCTCTTTCCTCTCTTCTACCGTATCATAGGAGTAGCCCTGGCTCCGGACCAACCCCCTGAATTCATCAACAATCTCTTCAACACGTTCTTCTGTCTCGATCTTGTAGTAATGGTTATAGTTCACGCGGCTGCCGAACTGGATCAGACGTGTGGAGTCAAGGTCCTTCATAGCAATGTACACCGCGGGCGTGAAAGTGGACATCAGTCCCCCTCCCCCCGCAATCCGCGTAACAATGCCGGAAACTTTAAAGACGCTGTTACCCACCCGTAGGGAATCGTCCGAACTCACCTCATACTGGCTTGCCAGCGTTTCGTCTAACATGGCATAACCTCCCTGCTTCATCTTTTCATACGCATCCGAAGGCTGGGTTTCGATCTTTCCATAGAAGGGAAAATCGCCTTCCATGGCCACCAGTCTGATCAGCCGGGACTTCTGGTTGTGCAGGAACAACACCATAGACGCCATGTCAATCTGCGAGGCATGGGGCAAATGAAGTGAGTCAAATGCCGCCTGCATTTCCGGTGTATAAGGTTTTTCTCCCTCGACCACCAGGTCAGCACCCACCAGTTCCCTGGCCTGGCTTTCAATGTCTTCGTGCAGGGAAAAGTTGAGGGAATCCAGCGCGACTACCGCAGCAATACCGGTGATGAGCGAAGCAACAAAAAGGAAGAGCCGGGAAAAATTGTGACGTGCATCGCGCCAGGCCATACGCCAAACCCAACCATCGGTGAGCAGTGTTTTGGTCTTGCGCTTGATTTTGATAATATATTCGATCATGGAGACCTCCGCGAAAAAAACTATTTACTGACGGAGAGAGGCTTGACGATCTCTTCGGCAAGTTTGCCACCCCGCATTTTCAGAATGCGTTGGGTGCGCTGCGCCAGCTCGAGGTTGTGGGTCACCAATACAAGCGTGGTTCCCAATTCCTTGTTCATCCCAAACAAAAGTTCCTTGATGTGGTCGGCATTCTCCTCGTCGAGGTTACCCGTAGGTTCATCGGCAAACAAAATTTTCGGGTTGGTAATAAATGCGCGCGCCATGGCTACGCGTTGTTGTTCACCACCGGAAAGCTGCGAGGGATAGTGCTGGATACGGTCGCCGAGACCGACTCTGCCTAGCAACTCTTTCGATTTTTTCAGCACATTCTTTTCACCCCTGAGTTCCAGCGGCACCATCACATTTTCCAGGGCAGTAAGCGTTGAAAGCAACTGAAAATTTTGAAATACGAACCCGACGAACTGATTCCTGATATAGGCCCGGTCGTCCTCGCTCATCACATTGAGTTTAAAACCCATCAGTGAAATCGTTCCCCCGGATGGGGTATCCAGACCTGCGCAGAGTCCGAGTAAAGTGGTTTTTCCGCTTCCGGAAGGGCCTATAATGGAGATTGAATTACCCTGGTCAACGGAAAACGAGATGTTGTCAAGCACCACGAGGTCTTTTTCAGCGGACCGGTAAATTTTTGTTAAATTTTCTGCGTGAAGTACAACCTGTGACATGGTTTTTGCTTTGATCCTGGAAATTTTAAGCCCTAATAAGCGAAAATTGTTCAGTTTACGTTAAAAGTTAAACGGATTTATTCACATGGTCGTTAAAAATATCCTGATTATTGTACTGACCCTGCTCATGCAGGCATCTGCTGATCCGAAAGTAATCCTATTTTTTGGGGATAGCCTAACCGCCGGCTACGGCCTTTCGCCGGAAGAAGCATTTCCCGCGCTAATAGAAAAGAACTGTATCAAAAACGGCACCCCCTGCAAAGCCATCAACGCCGGATTAAGCGGCGAAACATCAGCAGGAGGATTGTCAAGGATCGACTGGATCCTGCGCCAGCCTATCGACGTGTTCGTACTGGAATTAGGTGCAAACGATGGATTGCGCGGGCTTCCCCTCGATCAAACCAAAAACAACCTCCAGGCCATTATCGATAAGGTGAAAACAAAATATCCGAACGTAAAAGTCGTTATCGCGGGTATGCTGGTGCCGCCAAACCTGGGTCCTGACTACACCACAAGCTTCCGGAAGATATTTCCTGAACTCGCGAAAAAAAACAATGCAACGCTGATCCCCTTTTTGCTGGAGGATGTCGCTGGCTTTGAAAAACTGAATCTATCGGATGGTATTCATCCCAACCAGGAAGGGCATAAGATCGTCGCCAACAATGTGTATGAGATTTTAAGTCCGCTGCTTTAGTTGTTCTTCACGGCTTCGTGTACTGATCAGTCTACCCGTGCTTCGCGCGGACACAGAGGCATCCTTCGGGTGGGTGAGAATATGTCTCTGCTCCGTTGCATCGCCTCAATCGCAGGTCTTGGCGTTTGCACCTCGTTGCACGGGGATTGTTTCGCGCCCACGCCCCTGCACCTTCGCTCCCGATGAGCGTGCGTTGTCGCTTGGTGTGTGCGTTCCCATGCTTCGACCGAAGACCGGTCTGATTCAACCCGCGCGCAATGACCTCCTTCAAAAAAATAAAATTATTTGGCCGCGAAACCGTCTGCGTCTCAAGGTTACCTTTGCGCCCCTATGAAGAACGAGAGATTGTTGCTGTTCATCCTTGCCGCCGCCATGTTCACCCACATCATGGACTTTATGATCCTGATGCCGCTCGGTCCTCCGCTCATGCGCATTTTTGATATTTCAGCTCAACAATTTAGTTTGCTGGTTGCTTCTTACACTATCACGGCGGGTGTTGCTGGATTTTTTGCAGCTTTCCTTATTGACCGTTACGATCGCAAAAAAAGCCTCATTGTCATTTATACCGGTTTTGCGATCGGTACCCTGATGTGTGCTGTGTCTCCGTCGTTCGCCATACTTCTTCTTGCGCGGTCCCTCACCGGCGCCTTTGGAGGCATTCTTGGAGCCCTTATCCTTTCGATCGTCAGCGATGCTATTCCGCTGGAGAGAAGGGCGCAGGGAATCGGCACGGTGATGGCTTCTTTTGGTGCCGCATCTGTCTTTGGTGTTCCGTTCGGTTTGTTTCTCATGAGTAAATTTTCCTGGCATGCGCCGTTCTGGTTTCTCGGAGGACTTGCGGTCATCATTACTTACCTGATCGCTGCCCATATTTCACCTATCACAACACATATCAGTGGCAACGGCCACGCATCTCCCAAAGAAGTTTTACGGCAGATCTTCGGCAATCGCAACTCCAGGCTTGGGCTGACCTTCACTTCAATGCTCATGCTTGGACATTTCACTATCATCCCATTCGTGGCAACTTATATGGTGGGTAACGTAGGGTTTTCTGAAGGTGAAATCGCTTACATATATCTCGTTGGCGGAGTGTGTACTTTACTTTTCTCACCATGGGTGGGCCGCATGGCGGATAAACACGGAAGGCTCAGGATCTTTACTATTTTCGGATCGCTTGTGATCATCCCGATCATCATCATCACCAACCTCACTCCTGTTCCCCTCGTGGTGGCATTGACCATCAGCGCAATATTCTTCATTTTCAGCAACGGCCGGATGGTGCCCTCCACCACCATGGAAACCGCGATCATAAGACCGGAGGTGCGCGGCAGTTATATGAGTATCCGTTCATCCGTGCAGCAACTAACGTCAGGGCTGGCGGCGTTTATTGCCGGGTTGATCATCACGGAACAACCCTCACTTTTTGATCCGAAAGCAAAAGCGCTGGTGAACTATGATTATGTAGGTATTATCGCGGTTTTCTTCAGCCTTGTTTCCTTGTATGTTGCCCGCAAGCTTACCGTGGCACAGGGAGCGTGAAATTGCACCACTCACTATTCAAACCTCAGCGATTCGATCGGATCAAGCTTCGACGCTTTATGCGCCGGATACCAGCCGGAAAAAAGCCCCACGCAGATACAGACGATCATGCCGAGCAGCATCTCGCCCCAGGGGATAACAAAAACTTTTATATTCATCAGATTGGAGAGCAGGTTTCCAATGAGGATACCCAGGATGATACCTGCAATTCCTCCGAGAAGGCAAACTACAATAGCTTCGATAACAAACTGTTGACGTATCCGCAAGGGTGTTGCACCCAGCGCTTTCCTTACACCCACTTCCCGGGTTCTTTCGGTCACGGACACCAGCATAATGTTCATCAGGGCAATAGAGGCACCCAGAAGTGTAATGAAGCCGATGCCGAAACCGGCCATACGCAATCCGGAAGTAATACTTTCCAACTCCTGGGCAAGCGTCTCGCTTTTTTCCAGTTCAAAAGAACTTTCCTGTCCGACATCATCACCGCGGATGCGGCGCATTGTTCCCGTTGCTTCGCCCATAGCAAAATCCATTTGCGAGGGATCCGTAATGCCCACGGTTAACTCATACCAAAGTCCTCTTCCCTCCGCCATCTGGTTCGCTTTAATGATGGGTATCAAAACCATATTGTCGTAGTTGTTTTCAGCGAGCATACCTTTTTCTTTTAAGAGGCCGATTACCTTGAACTTCCCGCCCATAAAAGTTATCTCCTCGCCGACAGGGTTGTCCTTGGCGTCAAACAGGGTCGTGAACACCTTCCAGCCCATCACGGCTACCTGAGTTCCGTATTGAATTTCAAGCGGAGAAAAACCCCTTCCTTTGTCAAACTCCAAACCCTTGATGGCAAAATATTCCTCATTTGTCCCATTTACAGCAACATTTGGATTGGTCTTTTTGGACAATCTTTTGATCTCCGAAACCCCTGTCAGGTAAGCATTCAGGCTGACGGTGGACGTAACAGCATATTCGTCCATAAACTTAAAGCATTCCCCCATCGTTAGCTGAGGGTACGTTTTTTGAGTAATCCCCTGTTGATTTCTGTTGCGGTTATACCTTGAATTAATATCGAAAGTATTGACCCCGAGGGACGATAAACTTTCGTTCACCGAGTGTTCTATCCCGTCAATGGTGGTAAGCATCCCAACCAAAGCGGTGATGCCGATTGCCACAATGAGGGCTGTAAGAATAGATCTGAGCAGGTTTGCCTGGATGGAACGCAATCCCTCTTTGATGTTTTCGACGAGATTCATGGATCGGAGATTGTATATATACGCATACGTTGAAAAACAGAGGGGGAATATTACAGTTTGGCCCCAATTTTTTACAAATAACCTAATATTACAGTTTATCTTATGAAAATGAGCAGCAGGATAGGTAAATTTGAGGCGAGATTTAAAGGTACATTTACCATGCGCGTGACGCTGATCTTATGTTTTCTTTTGTTTTGTCGCTTCGCCCAGGCCAATTCGATTCTCATCCCTATGGACGAAAATCAAACTAACCACCTGAAAGCCTATGGCATTGCCTATTGGATCCTGAAAAATGAAATTGAGGTCGATTGGTTACTCAACTACCGCGGCGGAAGTTTTATGGTTAGGCAGCATCCGGCCATCCAGAATGAGTTAGTGGTACGGGGCGTCAGTTTTGAAGTGATCTCCGATGCCCAGGCCAATCAGATCATTACTGAGATCGCCAGTCCTGCCCTGAATTACGATGTGATGAAACTGGAAAAGTATCCGCGCATTGCAGTATATTCCCCTAAATCCAATCAGCCGTGGGATGATGCCGTTACTCTGGTCCTCACCTACGCCGAGATCCCTTATGATATTATTTTTGACGATGAAATAATGTCTGGCGTGCTGCCGAAATACGACTGGCTGCATTTGCACCACGAGGACTTTACAGGACAATACGGAAAATTTTACAGCCAGTTCAGCAACATGCCCTGGTATGTGGAGCAGGTTAAAGAATCGGAAGATCTGGCCCGCAAACACGGCTTCCACAAAGTGTCACAGCTTAAGTTGGCGGTTACCAAAAGGATAAAGGAATTTGTCACCGGTGGTGGATTTTTGTTCGCCATGTGTTCAGCAACGGATACCTACGACATTGCGCTCGCTGCCGAGGGCGTTGATATCTGCGAACGCATGTTTGATGGCGACCCCGCAGATCCCCAGGCCCAGGAAAAACTGAATTATGAAAACACCCTGGCGTTCACAGACTTCAGGCTGAAACGCGATCCCTACGAATATGAGTTCTCTGATATCGATAATCATCCGAATGAACGCGGCCTGCGCCAGGACAATGACTACTTCAGCATTTTCGAATTCTCCGCCAAGTGGGATCCGATCCCCACTATGCTGACGCAAAATCACACGCGCGTAATACCAGGATTTTTTGGCCAGACCACGGGATTTAAAAAACACCTCATCAAGCCTGACGCTGTGATCATGGGCGAAAACAAGGATATCAAGGAAGCTAAATACCTTCACGGTGTATTCGGCAAGGGGTTCTGGACTTTTTATGGCGGGCATGATCCCGAGGATTATCAACACCAGGTGAATGAAGAACCCACCGACCTTCACCAACATCCAAATTCGCCAGGTTACAGGCTGATTCTCAACAACGTTCTCTTCCCGGCGGCGAAAAAGAAAAAACAGAAGACATAAATTGTGAGTGGTCAGTGGTGAGTAGCGACTTGTTTTCTATTTGTTCTTATTTTATCATTTGGAGTGCTTCGCAAAAGTTTGAAAGAACGAAAATGGCGTTCAGCACACTACCTCAACTCATTGACACATTGATCGCGTGAATACACTTACCATTTTATTGCTTTTGGTATCAATTACATTGGGCAGTTGTGGTGCATCAAGACAAGGCGGCAATCAAAACCCGGAACTGGAGGCGCTTGTTGACAGAACTTTAGGCGCGGAAAATATCATTGAATTTAACGACACAAGGACTTTTGCTCTATGTCAGCAAAAACCGGGCGCAGATCATGCCCGGAGGCAATACCGTTACGTTGTCGTGCGCCTGGAAGATAATAACATTGTCAATGAAGGAGTTTTCACCATGGGATATGTAAAATGGCTGGACACTTCATCGATTGAAGTTTTTTCAGGTTCATTATCCCCTGGCGAAGAAGGTGGCACGAAGAAAATAATTCGTGTAAATTCACGCAACGGCAAAAATCCTATCCATTGAAAAAGATCTCCTTCTTCGTCATTGTATTTTATGCTTTCCTTTGGAGCGGTATTGAATATCGAACGTATTCAAACCGTAAAACCACCGTATCGCCTTTATTTAAAAAGATCAGCAAAACAGACAAGCCGGCACAATTTTTAGAATTCCACCGCGGAATCCGCACACGCGAAAATACAAGCGCTCCGGAATATGAGCAGAATTACAAATGGAAAGAACTCCGGCAAGCGAAACAACACGCCGCTGCAAGGAGGAGAAGTTCCTCCGGCAGAACCAAATCAAACGGCGTATTAGCCTGGGTGGAACGCGGGCCGGGAAATGTTCCAGGCCGCACACGAGCGCTGCTCAATGTTGCCGGAGATCCTGCTAACAATACCTGGCTCGCCGGCTCCGCCACTGGCGGGATTTGGGCAACCTCGGATGGAGGTTTATCGTGGTCTGAAAAAAGTAAGGACTTTCCAGCGCTACCGATCTCGTCCTTCGCCTCGACTGCTGATGGTGCTGTCATATATGCTGCGACGGGTGAGTTTGTTTCTTCGATATTTTCTTCCGTCGGCAATGGAATCTTCAAATCCGTTGACAAAGGGCAGACCTGGCAGCAGCTCCCATCCACAAATAACAATCCGGAATTTTCCGTTGTAACACGCGTGATCACCAACCCTGCCGATGGCAACGTTATTGTTGCCAGCACCGTGCCCCACAACCTCGCCTCCGATAACAGCTCTTCCATCATGCGTTCCATCGATGGAGGTGTTACGTGGACCAAAGTGAAGGAGATCTTCGGCGTTTTTGAGCAGGTTATTGCATCATCTCATAACTTCAACATTCAATACGCGTCACAAAATCGAGTCGGCGTGTGGAAATCAACTGATGCAGGAGTGACCTGGAATCTTTTCAACGATGGCATGTCTCCTTCAGGACGTGTAGAGATCGGTGTATCGCCAGTTAACCCAAATATTCTATTTGCTTCGGCGGAAGGTACTTTGTCTGGCAACGGATCAGATCTTTATTACTCCCAAAATGCGGGCGCCTCATGGTCTCTGGTTGATGTGATGTTCACGGGGGAAACAGTTGATTTTTTGGAAGGCCAGGGATTTTATGACAACACTGTTCTTTGTGATCCCTTTAACGCGAGTACAGTATATTTTGGAGGAGTGAGTCTTTTCAGGGCAACGGTGGGCACGGTAGCGTCGACGGTGGACAACTGGAAGATCACCGAGAACGGAACAGCGGACATAATTTTTTTACAATCTTTTCAGGACATTGAATGGGACAATGAAAGGTTAACCGTTGATAACTCCAAACCCAAGATCAACGTCCAATTGCGTTTCGGGCCGGGCAAAGCGCAAAAGGCCCACAGGTTTTTTGTTCCGGCAGGGGCCACGAGCGGAGTGGATGCGGCCAGTTATACATATCAGGACTATGTTTCGGTTCCCTTTGAAGCTTGGGATGTAACCAACCCTTCAAATCCGCGGCAGCTCATGATCTCTTTTCGGGATCAAAACAGAAATGGCTTCGACCTTGTACCTCAAAAGCTTTCTGACACCGATCCACCGCTGCAACAGAGCCGGGAGTATCTTTACATCCATTCGCTTACATATCATCCCACCATTCCCAGTAGTCAGGTTACGGTGAATGGCGGGCAGGAAAAAAGCATGGCTTACAATATTTTTCCCGCGCTTGCTCCGGGTGCTACATGGCCCACGAGCATACCGACGTCACAAATTGAAATTAAATACACAGGCCTTTCAAAATACAATGCCACAACGATAACCAGCGCTGATGGCCGCGGATCATTTGACAGTAAGAACACGGCAAATCAGGTCCACCTTGAAATGGGAGTTCACCCGGATCACCACTTTATGGTTGCCGTTATCGTTGATCCTTCCGCCAAAACCTATAGAATCATTTTAGGCAATGATGGAGGAGTTTTTGTTTCCAGGGTTTCTGCTAACCCGGGGGCGGTGGAAGGAGACTGGCTTTTCAAAGGTATTGGCTACAACACGAGTCAGTTTTATGGAGCCGATAAAAGACCTGGCGTTGATCAATACATCGGTGGTATACAGGATAACGGAACGCGCATCTCCCCTTCCGGCCAGGATGCCAGTGCAGCAAGTGCTTATGAATATGCGATCGGTGGCGATGGATTTGAAGTACTCTGGAACAATAAAGATGATAACAAGATCCTCGGTTCTGTTTATTACGGGCAGATCAGCAGGACCAACAATGGTGGGAACTCCTGGCAAACCGCCACCAATGGATTAAATCCCGGCAATCAGGACTTTCCGTTTGTAACTAAACTCGCCAACTCGAAAGATTTTCCCGACCGCGTTTTTACGGTGGGCAGGAAGGGCGTCTATGTTTCAAATGATTTTGGCGAAACCTGGAAATTAACCGCTATAGGAGAAAAATTTGTTACCGGCGCAGGTTTTTTTGTTGATGTGGAAGTATCAAGGGCTAATTCAAATATCGTGTGGGCTGGAAGTGGAATGTCAAACACCGAACCTGCTTTCCGCCATCTTCACGTATCTAAAGATGGCGGTCAAACGTTTTTACCAACACAGAATTATACAACGGTAACGCTGGGCAACATTTCCAAACTCGCCTCACACCCAACGGAAGAAAATACCGCCTATGCGTTATTCTCATTTTCTGGTAATCCGAAGATCTTAAGGACGACGAATCTCGGCCAGTCCTGGGAAGATATTTCAGGTTTCGCGAGCGGTGTACCGGGCAACCGGGGATTTCCGGATGTGGCAGTTTACAGTTTGTATGTCAGGCCTGACAATCCGGATATTATCTGGGCTGGAACGGAGATCGGGATTGTCGAATCAACTGACAACGGTGAGAGCTGGGCGCTGGTGGAAGATTTTCCAAATGTTACAGTCTTCGACATGAAAGGTCAGGATAACCAGGTAGTGATTGCCACGCATGGCCGGGGAATCTGGACCGCGAACCTGGAGGCTGATCAGGTGACGGGCAAAACACCTGTGATCATGGCTTCGGGAACCTCGCCTTCGGGAGATCTGATGTTGCGCATTCAGTCCGTTGAAAGTTATGACTCCCTTCAGGTAGTGGTTGAGTCTGCGTTAATAAAAACCTATTACAATCTTTCGCCGGGAATAATTGATTTTTCACTTGACAACATTTCGCCGGGAAACAAAAATATCAGAATGATCAGTTATAAGGGCACAGTACCCTTCCAGTCAGGTATTCACAAAACCAGTCATATGGATGTTTTGCCTCCTAAAAATTCTTATTCAACTTATTTCAATACATTGAACGAGCTTCAGGTTACAGGACTAAGCCTGCAGAATTTTGCCGGTGGCATGCAGCAGCGAAAAACCCTTCATACCAGTCACGATTATTCCGTTGCCCAGACATACGAACTCATTATCAGGACACCTGTAAGGGTTTCGGCAACGATGCCTGTTTTGTTTTATCGCGACATTGGAATCATTGAACCTGAAAATGATTCTATCACACTGGAAGCCACAAAGAATGGACTGGATTGGATCCCGCTCGCTCCGTCGTATGATGCTGCCTTCGCAGGTGATGAAAGCTCGGCCTGGAAAAACGCTTACATGAATCAGCGCCAGGGAAATCCCGGAATGTTTGTAAAACATGAAATAGACTTCAGTGATAAATTTTCGGTGGAAGATCTGATCCTGTTCAGGTTTCGCTTGATTTCCGGACCGCTTGTTACTTCATGGGGATGGGCTTTGGATTATGTCAGCATTCAGGAACAACCCGTGGCAGAAGAGTCGGCTGCGGCACCGGAGTCTGCGCTTGCGATTTACCCCAATCCCTCAACCGGAAAACTCACCCTGGATTATATCCTTAAGAAACCATCGGAGATCTCAGTTAAGCTGATTGACATTTATGGAAAGTCTTCGCCTGACTTATTAACAGGAAAGCGGAATGCGGGATTCAATACCGAGAATCTTGACCTGAGTGACCTGCAACCTGGCACCTATATCATCATGTTGCGAAGTTCGGAAGGAAAGATGGTTGGTAAGGTGGCGATCATAAGGTGAGAGTGAACACTTGCCCTAATGCATCCTATCACCCCTGACTTCCAGGATTTTCATAATTTCAGCTTCTGCTTCAAGCCACTCGTTCCAGCGTTGGATAACTTTTTCTTCCGGGTTGTAGAGTTTCGCAAGTTTGAGGAAGTTCCTATAGTGTGCGGCTTCGGAGATCATCAGCTCGTAATAAAATCTGGATAGTTCCCGGTCCGGAATATTCCTGGATAGTAACCGGAAACGCTCACAGCTTCTCGCTTCAATAAGCGCATTCATCAGCAATTTTTCCATCAGCAGTTGCTCGCGTGATCCGCCTTTCTTTAGGAATTTCTGGAGTTTATCCACGTATTCATCTTTGCGCTGAAAGCCCAGGGTAAATCCACGCTTTTTTATTTCTTCCATCACGCGTTCAAAGTGGCTCCACTCTTCCGCTACGACGGGTGTGAGCACATCGACCATTTCATGGTGTTCCGGAAACTGAACGATCAGGGATATACAGGAGGAAGCTGCTTTTTGTTCGCAATAAGCGTGATCCGATAAAATATCCGCAATATTCTTTTCGGCGATATTAACCCATCGCGGGTCGGTGGGCAGTTCCAGGCCCAATACAAATTTTTCACGGGCAGACATACAGCGTACTACGTAGCTTAAGTGACAATATAGTGGTGAAAGTCATTAATTCAGAGATCATAAGATCGACAATGATATACTTTAAGTAACAAGCGTAGTAGTATCAATCGTAAAAGGACCAGTCGAATCCAAAATCAAATATACTGCGCTGACCGGGGTAATACGGTGTGGGTAAATATCCGGTCTTTGTAACGATCTGCATCACGTTATTGTATTTAAAAAATACCCTTGCCCTTTTTATTTTCGCATTGAAAAAAAGATCTACCAGCGGAAAGGCTGGCGATTGAAGAATATCCTGGTTATAGAACTGCTGGATTACAGGATCATAACCGGGGGCGTAATAGGCCGACTTCCAGTGCAGATCCACACCTGCGTGCATATCCAGATTTCCGTTAAAGAAAATATTCGAATATGAAAGCTGGGCATTCACAAACAATTCAGGTACGCGGATAGCATCATCGGCATTCTCAATCAACAGGGAATAAATAGCCTGATTGCTAAAAGTGACATGCCGGAAAAAAGTAATGGAAAAACGCACTTCGGGGGCGGCAATGATTTGATTACCCGTCGACTGCCTGGGCAATACCTGTTGAACGGTATCGACGTTACTAACCTGGTCAAAGTAAACGTAATTGCGGAGTCGGGTAAAGGTGATACCAGGTGAAATGCTGAGCACACTACTTCTGTAATGCAGATATCCGTTGAGCTGGGAGCTCTGGACGCCGCTGAAAGGATTTTCCAGATAATCCCAATAGTCATGACTACCACGGTACGCCTGGGTGAGAAAGCTGGGGGAGTACAACATTTGTTTTACAGAAGCTTCAAACCATTTGCTGCGGATCGATCCCTCGATGCGGTAATTTCCCTCCTCGCCTTCCTCTCCCAGGGGCATGACTTCCGCCAGGCCAGTAACTTCAACCAGTGAATCAAGTGCCAGGGACATACGACCGCCTACATAAAACTCATCACCCTTGAACCTTTTGGTAACATTTAAAGTATCTGCCGGCAAATGGTTGTAAGACATATTATAATGCCTGATGGCAACATATCCATTATAAAATAATTTCAACAGACTTCCCTTGATACCAGCTTCATTCCTGAAGGTCCTTAAAGTGGAAGCATCCTTTACACTATCACTGTCCTGAAGTTCGATGAAATCATAAAAATCATCCTGGGCGGAATTCCTCACATCCAGGAATTTATTCTTTTGCTTGAAACGGTCAAGGGTATGATAGAACTGAAGTGCCCTGCCTACACTGTACTGATGAAACAGGTGAAAATTTGTTCTCAGGTCTTCAGATGATGCCGTAGTCAGCCATGGTTTTGCATCAATGTCAAAGTAATCGATCAATCCGACTGAATCTTCGGGATCAACCTGCACGCCTCCGAATTCGTTAACACGGTGGAAAGCGCGCCTGAAATTTACGAACACGCGATAGGTGCTGTCTTTGCTTTGAAATGCCGTGTAGGCGTCATAGTAGTTACTCCGGGTGATTCGGTCGTTCTTTCCCCTCCTTTGGATCTGCTTGTCGACAAACAATCCCCGATAGGTAAAACCAAAGTTCCATCGCGGGTTGATATTTCGACTAAAAGTCGCGCGGGTAAGCGACCTGCCTTGTCCCCCGAGCACCAGCTGCATATTGGAATACGGCGATTTTGTGTCGAAGTACCGGATCGCTTCCGCGTCCCAATAAAGATCGTACGAGTGGAATCCTGAACTTACACCGATATTTACCGGCGTCTGATAGTAAATTGGCCGTATAGCCGTACCGATATTTCCCAGGTCCTGGTAAAAGTTATTGTTCTTCTGAACATAGGATGAATTGCGATGAAAGTTCCGCGGAAAAGTGTCTATGGAATAAAGAACGGGACGGTTGTTGAACACCCCAAGTTCATAATAATATTTTGACGTGTTGGGCCCGTAGATCTGTTTGGTAGTATCATCGATGACGCGTGAACCTCTTCGTGTGGGTTGATCCTGGGCACCGGCCCAGCCCGCAGTCAAAAGAAGGAAGATGACTGGAAAAATTTTATTACGGAATCGCACGCGCAAAAATATGGGCTGTTCGACATGATCAGGTATTCCGTCGTGCTTTTTTTTATTTAACATAAATTCTCACCGCGTTTAGCACCATCTCATCAAATTCCTTTCCATTTTTCAGGAATTCGACCTCAATTGGTAAATAATGGAGGGGAACGGAAGCTGTCTGGAATATTTTGTTGTCGATTTTTGCGACATCCTTTTCCGTCGTCACCACGGAAGCCCCGGTAATTGAGGCAGCTTCACATATGGTTTTCAAATCATTTTTTGAATAAACATGATGGTCAGGATATGAAAAATGTTTTACAAGATTGAAGTTGTTGCGCAGGTATTGGTGCATGAGTGCAGGATTGGCGATACCGGTTACAAGAATGATCTTTTCAGGTTTGTAAGGCGATAGCCCACTGAAAGGCAGAATATTACCATAACAGATCTTTGTGAAGAACACCGCTTTGTTATTATACCTGCGGATGGAGCTCTCAATGGCGATCATTTTATCATCGGTGATGTTGGAAGGACATTTGGTCACAATGATTACATCGGCACGGGAGGCGCCCGTTCTCGACTCTCTCAACCTTCCTGTGGGCAGGAGATAATCAGAGAAAAACAGATTATTAAAATCGGTTAAAAGGATCTGGAAGGAAGGTTGTACTCTTCGGTGCTGAAATGCATCGTCCAGGAGAATGAGATCAACACCAGGATGCTGGTCTAATATATGTGGAATGGCAAAAACCCTTTCCTCGCCTACGGCCACAACGGCCTTGTCCTTAAACTTACGGTAAAACTGAAATGGCTCATCTCCAATTGTACTTGCATTGTCAGTCGCGCCCGCGATCCTCACACCCTTTGTATTTCTTCCGTAACCACGGCTCAATGTTGCAATATGGTACTGGGGGGCGAACAACCGGATGAGATACTCTATCATAGGGGTTTTGCCGGTCCCTCCGACCGAAAGATTTCCCACACTGATAACGGGTATCTCAAACCTGGCCGAGGGACGGATACCTGTATCGTACAGGCGGTTGCGTATGGTCGTTACCGCATCATACATCACCGAGAAAGGAAACAACAGCGGTGTCAGAACTTTCATAAAAACGCAAAGTAAAGGAAATAAAGGTATAAGAGGGTCATGTGTGGACATAGTCCAGCCCAGGTATGCGGGGCCTGCCGGCTTGCCTGCCATAGTCATCGAAGGCATGGTCCTGGAGGCATTCGTCAATATAGTCCGAGGTTTCGGGTAACACCACCTTCACATTACCGCCAATCCCATGAAAAAGAAGATGCGAAAACGTTTCATTGGCGACGTAGGCAGAGGTGAGAATAAAGTCTAATGGATTTATGACTTTTAGATTTACTTTGTGGAGTCAAACAGGTGATCTATGGGCAGTTTATTAATAAAAGACATAACACACCACCTTGAAACCTTTGCACCCACGGCATACCAGGAATCCTATGACAATTCCGGTCTTTTAACAGGTGATCCCAACCAGGAGGCTACCGGTGTCCTTATAACGCTGGACTGTACCGAGCCCGTGGTAGAGGAGGCGATTGAGCGCGGTTGCAATCTGATCGTGGCCCATCATCCGATCATCTTCAGGGGAATAAAAAAATTGACTGGCAGCAGCTACGTTGAGCGGACGATCATCAAAGCTATCCGAAATGGAGTGGCCATTTATGCAATTCATACTAACCTGGACAATGTCCATACGGGAGTCAACAAAAAGATCTGTGAAAAGATAGGTCTGGTGAATGTCCGGATCCTTTCACCTAAAGATCAGGTTTTGACCAAATTGGTCACCTTCATTCCCGCGGAACATACAGGCACCGTCTTGACGGCGCTTTACGATGCCGGTGCGGGGCAGATCGGAAATTATGAGAATTGTAGTTTCAGTGTCGTCGGGCAGGGTACTTTCAGACCCAATGAGAAAGCAAAGCCGGCCATAGGAGAAAAGTTTGTTCAGGAAGTGGTTACAGAAACCAGGGTGGAGGTGATTTTCCCCTGTTATTTACAATCAAAAGTTCTGACGGCACTACAGAAGAGCCATCCCTACGAAGAAGTTGCCTATTACCTGACCAGCCTTAATAATGCAAATCAGGAGGTGGGAAGCGGGATGATCGGCGAACTTCAAACGCCTGAGGAACCATCTGATTTTCTGAAACGTTTAAAAACCAGCATGGATTTAAAAGTAATCCGTCATACGCGATTATTAGACCAGCCAATAAAGAAAGTCGCAGTTTGCGGCGGCGCCGGGAGCTTTTTGCTGCCTCAGGCCCGTCAGGCGGGTGCCCACGCTTATATTTCAGCCGATTTTAAATATCACGAATTCTTTGATGCCGAGGACCAGCTGATTATTGCCGATATCGGGCATTATGAGAGCGAAGTCTTTACCAGGGAATTATTAGGAGAGGTTTTAACAAAAAAATTTCCTACTTTTGCGATCAATTTTTCAAGAACCGTCACGAATCCAATAAGTTATTTGTAAAGAATGGAAAATCAATCAATTGCTCAAAAACTTGAAGCACTCGTAAAACTCCAGTCCATAGACTCCAAAATTGACGAATTAAAGAAATTAAGAGGTGACCTTCCCGATGAAGTGCAGGATCTGGAAGACGAAATTGAAGGATATAAGACCCGCCATCAGCGCCATGAAACCGAATTGAAAGATTTGGAAGAAAGCATTAAGAAGAACAAGGAGGGGGCAAAAGAATCGGAGAAACTCATCAAAAAATACACGGAACAGCAGAAAAACGTCAGGAATAACCGCGAATTTGACGCCATAACGAAAGAAATCGAGTTACAGGAGCTGGAGATCCAGATCTGCGAGAAGCGCAGCAAAGAGGCAAAAGATCTGGTTCAGGCCAAAAAGGACGATATAGACAAAACGAACACGCTCATTTCTGAAAGGAGCCAGCACCTGGAGAATAAAAAGAAAGAGCTTGATGAAATAATGGCCGAAAGCCAGGAGGAAGAGAAAAAATTGTTGGGCGAGCGTGAAAAGGCGACCAGGAAAATTGAAGATAAGCTCTTAAAGTATTACGAAAGGCTGCGCGTAAGCCTTTCCAATGGACTTGCCGTAGTGCGCGTGGTAAGGGGAGCTGCCGAAGGTTGTAACATTGTTATCCCTGCTCAAAAGATCGCCGAAATAAGAGAAAAGAAAAAAATTGTGATAGATGAGCATTCCGGTCGTATTTTAGCAGATGTTGACATGGATTCTCTAGATGAAGGCGATAAACCCAAAAGTTCAAAAACACCTGTTACCGCAACCAGCCGTCGCAAAAAGGTTGAATAGTCAGGTATTCAAAAAGGTATTCAAATTAAAGGCATCCGATCTGGTTTGCCTTTTTTTATTTCTCATCCCGCTTCTTACTTCGGCCCAGGATCTGGTTTTTGACAAAAACCTGCAGGAGGCTTACGACCTGGCTCTAAACCTGCGTACAGAAGAGGCGTTGCTGAAAATTCCAGAGCAGAATTCGGTTGAAGAGGTGTATATCGCTTCTCTTGCAGAAACAATTGAACTGCTCATTACTGAAGACAATACAAAGTTTTCTCAATATGAAGAGAAGTTTCAAAAAAGGCTTGACAAGAATTTTAAAGGAGCGCAGCGCGACTATCAGTTTCTTCAGGCTGAGATCAGACTTCAATGGGCGTTTATTTATTTTAAATTCGGCCATGAACTCGATGCAGCTCTTCATTTACGGCAGGCTTATCAGATAGCCGAAGGGTGCAAGGAAAAATTCCCGGAATATCTTCCCATACTTAAAACAACTGGCATCCTCCAGATAATTGTGGGTTCTGTACCTGATAAATACAACTGGGTTTTGAGTCTGTTAAATATGAGTGGTTCAGTTGGGTCGGGCCTGGCGGATCTGAAAACCGTAGGCACTTCGGCCAGCTATCTTGGACTGGAAGGCAGATTGCTCCTCGCCCTGGTGCAGGGTTTTGTTCTTCAGCAACCCGAAGCGGGGCTGAAGGAAATGAAACAGGTACTGGTGCACCAGAAAGGAAACCGCCTGGCGCTTTTCTTATCTGCATCGCTTGCGCTGAAAAATTCACAGAACGAGGTCGCACTTCAAATGTTGAAAAACCTTTCGGATTCAACAGTAGGTATTCCATTGTACTATGCCGATTATCTAAAAGGAGAGGCCTACCTGCAGAAGGGAGATTATTTGAATTCCATATCCTCCTTCCGCTGGTTCATCAGTCATCAGACCGGTCAGAATTACATCAAAGACGCCTATTACAAGATCGGGTTATGCTATTGGCTCAATGGTAATGAGAATGATGCCCTGGCGGTGTTTAAGGAAGCGCGCAATAAAGGAAAAGAAGTGACTGAAGCTGATAAATCCGCCGCGCGCAATCTTTCAGAGAAAGTCCCTCCGAATATAAAGTTGTCAAAAATCCGCTACCTCACTGATGGCGGTTATTACCAGGAAGCAGAAAAAATTGTCGCCGGTCTGACGAGCATGGATCTGCTGGAGAAAAAAGACCAGGTAGAATACTATTATCGCAAGGCGCGACTGGCACATAAGATGAACAAGCCGGAAGCGGCCGAGTTGTATCAGTTAACCATTAATATGACCGGGCCCGAGCACTGGTATTTCGCTCCCAACGCCTGCCTTCAGTTGGGATATATTTATCAATCACAGAATAAAATAAAGGAAGCTGAAGAATATTTTCAACGGGCATTGAATTACCAAAGGCACGAATATAAGAACAGCATCGACAGCAAGGCGCGATCAGCGCTCGCTCAATTAGGACGCATATGAGCGTTGTCATTATGCTTTTCAACCGTAAACATTGAGCCGGTGAAATTCAGAAGATAAAGACCCAGGTTCTGATGCTCAAACATGTCCATAGATTTCAAAGGATAATGTAGAAGATAACAAAGGAGAATGCGGATGGCCCTGCCATGCATGCAAACTAAAATTGTTTTCTCGTCTTTCCGGGCCATGATATAATCTACAGCCGGTTTCATTCTTTTAACAACGTCGTCTGGACTCTCGCCTCCTTCAATTTTTAAAGTCGTATTCCCGAGCCCCCACTGTTCGAGCATATAATGATAGTAAGCATCTTCCTCAGGCGTCACACGATGTCCCTCTTTTGTTCCCCAACTGATCTCGTTTAATCCGACCATGGCATCGTGGGGGATTCCGCGCGCTATAAATTGTTGAACAGACTGCTGACTTCTCTTCAGGGCAGAGGTGTAGATCTTATCAAAAGAAATATACTTGTAAGTTTCGTAAAATAACGCCGCCTGGGTGCGGCCAAATTCATTGAGGTCAGTATCCACACCACTCCCCTGCACAATATTCTTGAGGTTAAAATCCGTTTGTCCGTGGCGTACGAGGTAAACTTTTTTACTGATCAATTTTACATTATTTTGGCGCTGCTACCGGCAGGCCGCAAAAATAGGAAAATTGTGGTAAGATGGATCGCCTGCTCGTCATAAACTGAACTGCATGGGAATATTTAGAGACAAGGTCACCCTGGAAGCGCTTAACGGGCTGTCTAAAAATACGATGGCAGAACGCCTTGGCATTGAATTTACTGCCGTTGGCTCCGATTACCTTGAAGCAAAAATGCCAGTGGATGCGAGAACCCATCAGCCGTTTGGCCTGTTACACGGTGGAGCATCGGTAGCCCTGGCTGAAACCATGGGCAGTGTTGCTGCTACCTGTTGCATTGACTTGGCCCGGCAATTTTGTGTCGGACTGGAAATTAATGCAAACCACATTCGCGGGGTGCGTGAGGGATATGTGAAGGGCATTACAAAACCAATCCATATCGGAAAAAAAACACAGGTATGGGAGATCCGTATCCTGAATGACCAGGAAGAATTAGTTTGCATCAGCCGGATTACCCTGGCGGTACTGGATAAAAAAGATTGATTAAAGGATTTCGGTTCATGAATACATTGTCGGCGGTTTCATCTTTAAAATATTCTGAAAAAGAATTGATTTCCTTTCTGTTGGATCATTCCCGGCAAGGACAGACGCCAATCGCATTATGGCGACTTCCCGGTTCAGGGTTAAAACATCTCATCATCTCGCAAAAATATCACCTTCAGGATAAAGAAGTCTTGCTCGAAGATTGTTCCGCCGGCTTTCTCATGGCTCCGTTTGACAGAAACAAGGATCGCCTCTTCCTGCCTGCGGATCTGTATCTCACATTTGAAAATGGCCAGCTGGAAGAGGATGGGGATCCACTGAAAGACGCATCAGCACAATGGTTACGCGACCAGCTGCCAAACCCGGTAAAGGCAAAACCTTTCGTTCCATCATCCGTCCGTCCGGAGGAATCACGTGATCAGGATAAAGGATCCTTCATTGATATAATTCAAAAGTGCATTCAGGAAATCGAACGGGGTACGTTTGAAAAGATCGTTCCCTCGCGGACCCGGACCATTCACCTTCCGGAATCATTTGACGTTGTGGAATCGTTCCAAAAACTTTGCGTCAGTTATCCGCAGGCTTTAATATCATTTGTCAGTATACCCGGCGTCGGTAGCTGGCTGGGAGCAAGTCCGGAAGTACTGGTTTGTGTTCAGGACAAAAGCATATTTAAAACCGTTGCCCTCGCCGGCACGTTACCTTACCAGCCCGGCGTTGACATCAAATCTGTAGCCTGGACACAAAAGGAGATTGAAGAGCAAGCTCTCGTAGAGCGGTACGTGATAAGCTGTTTTAAAAAGATACGGTTAAGAGAATACGAAGAGCACGGTCCCAAGACAGTTATCGCCGGGAACCTCATGCATCTTAAATCCGAGTTCACAGTTGATATGAAAGCCACAAACTTTCCCCAGATAGGATCCGTAATGCTGGGCTTATTACATCCGACGTCTGCTGTATGTGGTATGCCTCTTGAAACTTCTCTCGAATTTCTCAGAGAGCACGAAGGCTATGACCGCGGATTTTACGCCGGCTATCTCGGACCGGTTAACGTAAATAATAACATCGAGTTGTTCGTCAACCTTCGCTGTATGCATGTCTCCAGGAATCAGGGAATTTTGTTTGCCGGCGCCGGTGTGACTGGCGACTCTAATCCGGAGAAAGAATGGGCTGAAACCGAAATGAAATTCAATACACTGCTCAACGTGATCCTTTAATGCGATACCAACCTATCTATGATATCGCAGAACTCTGTGTTCGTAAAAACATAAAACAGGTCGTACTTTGTCCGGGTTCGCGATGCGCCCCCTTAACGCTTGCTTTTACCAGGCATCCTGACATCACCACGAAAATATTCAGCGATGAAAGAAGCGCAGGGTTTATTGCCCTGGGCATGGCGCAGTCCGCAGGTTCGCCTGTTATTATAGTGTGTACTTCAGGCACAGCCGCCTATAACCTCGCACCCTCCATAGCGGAGGCTTACTTTAGCCAGACTCCCCTTGTCGTATTCACCGCTGATCGCCCCGCTGAATGGGTAGCCCAGCACGATGGTCAAACGATCTATCAAAGTGAAATTTTTGGGAAGCATGTAAAAAAGTTTTTTCAGCTGCCGCAGGATTATGATCATGAAGACAGTCTCTGGGCCATAAACAGAATGGTGAATGAAGCCTTGAATCTCAGTCTTCAGGAACCCCCTGGTCCGGTCCATATAAATGCTTCGTTCCGCGAACCGCTGTATCCTGCCAAAGAGGATGGCGAATTCAATTATTCAATTACTATCCGCGTCATACGCGAGCCTGAATCAGTGCTTGAGTTGAGTGAGCATGTAAAAGAAAAGCTCATCTCTGCCTGGTCAGGATTCAATAATATCCTGCTGGTGGCGGGTCAGCATCGATTCAATACAAGTTTGATCAGGTGTGTTTCCGGATTCCAACGAAAGCATCATGTACCGGTTGTCCATGATATTATTTCAAATCTTCACGAAGTTGGAAGCACAGTGCAGCACAGCGACCTTATTCTTGGACAGGCCTCCGCCAATCTCAAGGAATCGCTTAAGCCTGATCTCCTCATTACTTTCGGCCAATCGCTGATCTCGAAGAACCTGAAAATATTCCTGAGAAAGTATCCGGCCAAAAGTCACTGGCACATTCAGCCTTCCGGTCCAATTGCGGACACGTTTAAAAGTTTAACAGATGTTTTCTTTACTTCGCCCCGCGCCTTCCTGGAGTTTTTGACCTCGGTGGAGATGGTACATCCCTTTGAAGGACAAAAACAACAAAACTATCTGAAGTTATGGGATGTGGAAGAAAAACGTATGCTGCGGACGTTGGGTGATTTTTTCGAAGAAAGTGAACTCAGTGAACTCAGTTTGGTAAAGACCCTTACCGACAACCTCCCTGAGGATTCAAACCTTCATCTTGCCAACAGCATGAGTGTGCGATATGCCAATTTTATCGGCGTGCTAGCGGGTAAGAAGGGTATTCAGGTTTTCTCCAACCGGGGAACCAGTGGCATCGATGGCTCAAATAGTACGGCAGTGGGCCACAGTATTATTTCGGGAAGGCCAAATTTTCTCATCACCGGTGACCTGGCATTTTTTTATGATCGCAATGCTTTCTGGCACAACTACCCCGTGCCGAATCTGCACATCCTATTGCTCAATAACCACGGAGGTTTGATCTTTGATGTGCTGGATGGTCCGTCCTCCATACCGGAGGCGCGGGAGTATTTTATCACCCGTCAGATGCTGAACGCGCGAAAACTTTGCGAAGAATTCGGATTTGAGCACATTCAGCCCGATCATGCGCGCAAGGTAAAGAACATGTTAAAAGACTTTCTGGATTTTGGCAACAGCATTAAAATTATGGAGTTCGAAAGTGATACCTCCACAAACAAAGAAGTATTGGATAAATTGAAATTGAAAATCAAAAAGAGTTATGAATTTTAAATATGCGTGGGCTCCCATCAAGGAATACAAGGAAATCCTGTTCCATAAATTTGAAGGCATTGCCCGAATTAGTATCAATCGTCCGGAGGTACACAATGCCTTTACTCCCCTCACGGTTAAGGAGATGTTGGATGCAATGAACATTTGCCGGGAAGCCCCGGATCTCCGGGTTGTGATCTTGACCGGTGAAGGTGGAAATGCTTTCTGCAGCGGGGGTGACCAGCGCGTTCGGGGTCACGGCGGTTATGTTGGGGAAGACACTATTCCTAGATTGAATGTCCTCGACCTTCAGAAACTTATCCGCTCAATTCCAAAACCGGTTATCGCGGCGGTCGCCGGGTGGGCTATTGGCGGGGGTCACGTACTTCATGTCGTTTGTGATCTCACTATCGCCGCCGAAAATGCCCGCTTTGGGCAAACCGGACCAAAGGTCGGAAGTTTTGATGGCGGATTTGGTGCTTCGTATCTGGCCCGGATCGTCGGTCAGAAAAAGGCACGGGAAATATGGTATTTGTGCGATCAGTACGATGCAAAAGAGGCGCTGGATATGGGGCTAGTTAATAAAGTGGTGGCCCTGGATAAATTAGAAGAGACTTACGTTGCCTGGGCAAAAAAAATAATAGCAAAAAGCCCTATGGCGATCCGTATGCTAAAGTCATCCTTCAATGCTGAGTTAGACGGACAGGCTGGTATCCAGGAACTCGCGGGTAATGCTACTCTTTTATATTATCTGAGCGAGGAGGCGAAGGAGGGAAAAAATGCTTTCATTGAAAAAAGAGATCCTGACTGGTCGCGGTATCCGCAGTTTCCTTAATTTTATGCAGCCCATCAGCGCTCAAAATTAAGAGAGGTTTAAAATGCAAAGAGTAAGTAGGGTTGGACGTATGTTACAGATGTTGCCTTCACCGATGTCAGAGCGTCTCGACGGTCATTCACACAATGTTGTTTCTTCTTCCAGTCTCTGGATCAATGGAAGGTACGTTTCATTTGATAACATCCTCCATGAGATTGAGGAGAGCCGGTCGCCCTTCGAGGAGACAACTTTTGCCTTTATGAAGGCATGGCTATCCGGGGAAGAGAGTTTTCAGCTGACAACAAGCGGGTCTACGGGAGCACCAAAAACGATCTCCGTTACCCGAACACAAATGGTCGCCAGCGCCCGGCATACTGCCCAAAAGATCAACCTTCAGAAACAGTCAACCGCATTGGTCTGCATCGACACAAAATACATCGGAGGGAAAATGATGCTGGCAAGAGCGCTAACCTTTGGGTTGCCAATAATGGCGGTCGAGCCAACGGCAAATCCGTTGATCAAAATTCCGGTTGATAAATGTGTACAATTCACCGCATTCGTACCATACCAGGTTACCGCCGTTCTTGAGTCAAAACATCCACATTTACTAAACAATCTTGATAAGGTCCTTATAGGCGGGGCTCCGCTTAATGCAACAACCCGCCAGCAACTCGGCCATTTTAACTGTGAATGTTATGAAACTTATGGAATGACAGAAACCGTGTCTCACATTGCCTTGAAGTTAGCCAACACTGATCGGAAGCAGCAGTACTTTGAAGTGTTGCCCGGAGTGGAGATCAGTCAGGATGATCGCGGGTGCCTTTTGGTTTCAGCTGATTTCCTACCCAAAACGATCGTAACAAACGATCTCGTTGAGCTTGTGGGACCCGGCAGGTTCTCATGGCTAGGCCGATGGGACACGGTTATCAATAGCGGGGGGGTTAAGGTTGTACCAGAAAAAATTGAAAAGGAAATTGAAAAAATTTTTTCTGAAAATAATCTGAACGTTCGATTCTTTATTGCCGCTTCACCGGATGAGAAGCTCGGAAATAAAATCGTGCTCATCCTGGAAGGTGTACAATTCTCCTCAGAATTGCTAAACCGGTCGCTGGCCGCATTGAAAACGGCAGTATCGCCTTTTGAATTCCCCAAAGAAGTCTATAGTATTCCGGAATTTGTGTTGACTGAAACACAAAAGATCGACCGAATCCAAACGTTACCGGGGGTTAACATTCTTTCATCGTTGAAATAATACCCTTTATCTTTTCTAATTTGGTGTTTTTAATAGTAGATAGTTTCTATACAGCCGCAGGTTGGTATCAAAATTTATAGAGACAAGGTGTAGTTGGATTTAAATTTTACACATCGACATGAAAAAGGTATTAGTCATTGAAGATGACGAGCCTTTGTGCTGGCTTCTGGAGAAGATTTTGCGTGGCAAGTACGAAGTCATCGTCATGAACGATGGAATGGAGGCCTGGTCCTGGCTATCGGATGGAAACAGTTGTGACCTCATCATTTCAGACATTAAGATGCCCTACCTGGATGGCATTGAACTACTCGAGAATTTAAGCAATAGTGGTTTATTCAAAAATATTCCGGTCATTATTCTTTCCGGTTTTGATGATATGAGAAAGCGGTGCCTGGAGTTAGGGGCCTTCACCTATTTGGTAAAACCTTTTGAGCCCCGCCAATTTCTGGATGAAGTGGATCGTGCTCTGTTGTACGATAAGGAGAACGTTTTTATATCTTAACCTTAGTAAGAATTTATGGAATTAGCATTACAAGCGCCGGCTATTGCATTGGAAACCCCAAATAATGCAAAGCCAGCAGTAGTTTATTCTAAATATATATTACGGATTGCCAATGGGACCAGTAACCCTGATACAGATTACGTTCAGGAACACATCTTCTACTCAAATGTCACTGTAAGGGAAGCGATCAACAAGGTTCGATCAGAATCCAACAGACCCGATGCTGTTCTTATTAATCCGGAAAGTGTATCTAATGACATCGCTGAATTGAAAGAACTCGCACAAAAACAAGCTGTTCCTCTTATACTATTTACACCGCGCTACGATAAGGCTGTCAAAAGTCTGGCTTTTAAGATAACCGCTGACGATTATCACTATGGGGCCATTTCACAGGCTTTCTTTAAGCGTCTGGAATTTATTAAGAAACTCAAGGCTTATAAAAATGAAAGAGGAAATAAACCTTACGTAACTAAGCATGTAGACCAGGTTCCCTATATAGAACTTTGGTCGATGAAACGGGCCTTTGATATTATCATATCAGGTACAGCCCTGCTTATCCTTCTGCCTATTTGCATTTTGTTGGCTATCATCCTAAAGCTCGAGTCCAAAGGCCCTATCTTCTACATCTCAAAACGCGCCGGGACCGCTTATAAAATCTTCAATTTTTACAAATTCCGCACAATGCGCGTGGGTGCAGATACCGAGCTATCCAAGTTAGCCCATCTCAACCAGTATAGCGAAAACGCGGTAGATGGAGTGTTCTTCAAAATAAAGGATGATCCACGGATCACCAAGTTCGGCCAGTTCTTAAGAAATTCCAGCCTTGATGAGATTCCCCAGCTTTTTAATGTCCTCATGGGTGATATGTCGCTGGTTGGCAACAGGCCACTACCGTTGTACGAAGCAGAAAAATTAACCAAAGATCAGATAGCCTGGAGATTTTTAGCTCCCGCAGGTATCACTGGCCTATGGCAAATAACAAAAAGAGGCAAGGATAACATGTCTCCGGATGAAAGGATCGCGTTGGATATGGAGTATGCTATGAAAAATTCCTTTTGGCTTGATATGAAAATACTGTTATCAACATTCCCGGCATTATTGCAGAAAGAAAAAGTTTAGAAAAATTATCTGACACTTTCTGACCGGGACGTGCCGCAGCCCCAGGGCCGTAACAGGCGCTTAAGGAGATAAATCTTTATTCTCAATGTATATCATAGAATTTATTTTACTATCCTATTTCGGATATGTTTCGATGTATTCATTCATTCTTAGCACCGGCGGGCTGTTTTATAAAAACGTAAAAGCGCCCCAGGCCCGTCGGCTGAGGAAAGTGGCTGTGCTTATTCCGGCTTATAAGGAAGATCAGGTGATTCCCGGAGTGGCCGAACAGGCACTGGAGCAAAATTATCCCGCAGACTACTTTGACGTGATCGTTATCGCCGACTCTCTGAAGGCATCAACCTTGCAAAAGTTGAAAGCATTGCCCATTAAAGTTGTCGAGGTCTCATTTGAAAAAAGTACAAAAGTAAAAGCACTTAATCGTGCGATGCAAGTCATCGGCGACGATTATGATTGCGCCCTGATCCTGGATGCTGATAATGTAATGGAGCGCGATTTTATCCGGAAGATGAACAACCTGTTTGAGCTGGGATACCTGGCAATACAGGCCAAAAGAGATCCGAAGAACGAGAATACTTCCATGGCATTGCTCGACGGATTAAGCGAAATCATCAATAACTTTATTTACCGCCAGGGAAATGTATCGCTCGGGTTATCGTCTTCAATCAACGGATCCGGGATGGTATTCGACTATGGAATGTACAAGGAAATAATGAGCAGTATGGATTCTATCGGAGGCTTTGACCGCGAACTTGAACTGCGATTGCTGCAACAGGATGTCAAGGTTTATTTTGACAAAAACATTATTGTGTACGATGAAAAGGTGGCAAATGACCACGTATTTGAACATCAGCGCAAGCGTTGGATTTCCAGTCAATTCTTTTATCTGCGAAAGTACTTTAATGAAGGCTGGCGCGAGCTGTTTAAAGGAAATATTGCATTTTTCAATAGCGCTGTCCTGCGAAACATTCAGTTACCAAGACTTCTTAACCTTGGTTTACTCACAGGGATTATTTTTTTAAGCCTGATTTTTTCAGGGTACCTGACAATAAATCCCCTGATATGGATACTGCTTTTGGGCCTCAATATCATGGCGATGGTCTTTGCAATACCGCGCAGGTTCTATAACCGGAAGTTGTTAAAATCTGTTATTCTGATCCCCCGGCTTTTTATCAAAATGTTTTTACTGTTATTCAAATTGAAAGGCGCAAACAAAAGTTTCATCCATACCCCGCATGGCCGGGTTGAAATGAATGTTGAAAACAAAACCGCTAGTTGAAATGCATCCCGTTGTCAGCATTATTACCATTAATTTCAATCAACTTAAGGTGACCTGCGAGTTATTGGATTCTTTGCGAAGCATCACCTACCCCGAGGTGGAAGTTATAGTTGTCGACAATCATTCAAATGAAGACCCGGCCCCGGTTATCGCGGAGAGGTACCCCGAGGTAAAGCTCATAGCCAGTGCAGAAAATCTCGGTTTTGCAGGGGGAAATAACCTGGGTATTCAGGCATCCCGCGGAAAATACCTGTTATTCCTAAACAACGATACAGAAGTGGCTCCGGGTTTTCTGGAACCTCTCGTGGCTTTGTTTGAATCGAACCCAAAAGCCGGCGCAGCCTCATCAAAGATCCTGTATTATAATTCCGGCGACACCATTCAATATGCGGGGAGCACCAGGGTGGACCCTTTTACCGGAAGGAGCAAACGCATCGGATATTTGGAAAAAGACCACGGCCAGCATAATGTTCAACAGGAAACGGATTTAGCCCATGGCGCGGCGATGATGGTTCCGCGTAGGGTCATTAACCAGGTAGGCATGATGCCCGAGTTCTTTTTCCTTTATTATGAAGAAGTCGATTGGTGCGAGTCGATTAAAAAAGCGGGATACAAAATTTATTTTGTTCCTGACTCCAAGGTATACCACAAAGAGTCCGTATCCATAGGAAAAAGATCCACTTTAAAAACCTACTATATGACCCGAAACCGCGTGCTGTACATGCGCAGAAATACGGCCGGGTTTAAAAAATTAACATGGCTACTGTTCTTTTTGCTTTTTACTCTCCCGAAGAATGCGCTGATGTTTACCCTTCAAAGGGATATCGAACATGCAAAAGCATTTTGGAAAGGATTGTTATGGAATATCACGCATTTGAACAATGGGGAGAAACTGAAATTATTTGTATAGAATTCCGTGAAGCCCTAAATGAAATCGCCGCCCCGTGCGCTGAACAATGGCGTTGAAATGCACCTGTGATTACATTTTCTGGTCATATAAAGTTATCAACAGATGAAAATTGGTATAGAGGTTCAACGATTATTCAGGAAAAAAAAATTCGGTATTGAATCTTCCTCCCTGGAACTGATAAGAACGTTAAAGGAGATAGAGCCAAGGCATGAATTTGTAATTTTTGCAAAAGACGATGAAGACAGGAATTGCCTTAACCATTCCGATCGGCTAAAGATAAAAAAGGTAAACGGATTTTTCTTTGCTGATTTTGAGCAGTTCTTTCTTCCCATCGCAACCCGCCGCGAACGCGTTGATATATTACATTGCACAGGCAATACAGCACCCTATTTCTCTCCCGTACCCGTCGTTCAGACTTTGCACGATGTTATCTTTATGGATTCGATCCCGGAAAAAGACAGTTTCTATCAGCAGTTTGGAAATTATTACCGGAGAAAAGTAGTGCCGCTCGTTACCCCGCGAAGCAAAGCAGTAATTACTGTTTCTCACTACGAAAAGGAAAGGATACTAAACAGGCTCCATATCGACGAGGAAAAAATCCACGTGGTTCACAACGGGATAAATGAAAAATATTTTTATCCCCATCGCGATGTCGCCCAGCGCCAGTCCGTCCAGGCGAAATACCATTTACCGGATAATTTTATGCTATTTCTGGGCAATCCAAGCTACCGGAAGAATCCTTTCGGGATTATTGAATCGTACGTTCAGTATGCTGCCAGATCTCCCAAACCAATGGCCCTGGTTACACCCGGGCTGCCTGAGATATTTGTAACTGATAAACTCAGGAAATTGAAATACCCCTACAACAAAGATCAATTTATTTCGACTGGATATATCGACCCGGCTGATCTGCCTGTACTTTATGGATTAAGTAAAATTTTCCTTTACCCCTCCCTTTCAGAGGGGTTCGGGATGCCAGTGGTTGAAGCAATGGCTTGCGGCGCACCGGTTATCACTTCCCGGATCTCTTCCATGCCTGAAATTGCCGGGCATGCAGCAATCCTGATCGATCCGTTCAACACTGATGAGATTGCCGAAGCAATGCTTACCTTATCCGCAAATGAAGACTTGCGGAACACAAAAATTGAAGCCGGCCTGTCGAACGCAAAAAGGTTTAGCTGGAAGCAGTCAGCCGAGAAAGTACTCCGCTTATACGAAACAGTTTTTCAACAGGTGAAACCTGTGCAAAAAGAAACGAGGTTTTTTTTTTATAGAGATGCTTTGCCGATTAATTAAACTTACTCATCAATCGCAAATTGTTATTATGAAGATCGGTATTGAAGCACAGAGAATATTTCGCCCGGCTAAGCACGGCATGGAAATGGTCGCCCTGGAACTTATCCGGCAAATCCAACGACTGGATACGGCAAACGAATATATCCTGTTTGCAAAGGATGATAAGGACAGGCAATGTATAGCCGAAACCTCAAACTTTAGTACACACGCTATTTCCTCTTTCGCTTATGCAGATTGGGAGCAAATTGGTTTACCCCTGGCATTAAGAAAAATAAGGCCGGATTTCATTCATTGCACGGCTAATACCGCCCCCGGAATATGCCCTGTGCCGTTGCTATTGACGGTCCATGATATCATCTATCTGGAGAATTTCGATCTTAAGGGATCTGCCTATCAAAATGCGGGAAACCTCTACCGCAGGTTATTCGCGCCACCTGCGATTAAAAAAGCGCGTTTGATCATCACCGTATCCAACTACGAAAAAATTAGGATTATTGAAACATGCGGATACAAACTACCAGCGGATAAGATCAGGGTGATATATAATGGCGTGGACGGACGATTTCATCCGCGTTATTCCGAAGAACAGATCAACGAATTCAAGCGGCACTTACAGCTACCGCAGGAATATATTTTGTTCCTTGGAAATACCGCCCCTAAAAAGAATACAATAAATGTAATCCGTGCATATATTGAGTACTGCGCTAACAATAAGGACGCCCTGCCGATTGTAATAACCGATTATGAAAAGTGGCGCGTAGAAAAGATACTTGAGGAGCAAGATAACTTCAACGGAAAGGGAGGGTTAAAAAAATCGGCTCTGATCAACAAAATCATTTTTCCGGGCTACATATCTTCAGAAAAAATGCCGCTGATGTACAATGGCGCGAGTTTGTTTTTATATCCTTCTCTCCGCGAAAGCTTCGGCCTGCCCATCCTGGAGGCAATGGCATGCGGGGTGCCCGTGATTACCTCCAACATCTCCGCAATGCCGGAAATAGCGGGAGACGCGGCGCTTTTGGCTGATCCTCTTCAATATAAACAAATTGCCGAGGCGATAGAGAGCTTATTGTCCGACACAGGACTAAGGGAACGGTATAAACAAAAAGGAATTGCGCGAGCTGCCCAATTCAGTTGGGAAAACGCCGCAAAAGATTTGATCGGTATCTATAATGAGGTGCCGAATGGCAAGTAAATAACTGAATTATTGCATCCTCATCAGTGGAACGATTCCTTGCGTGAAATTGATGATTCTCCTTCTGTCTCCGGGTAAACCCAGCCCCTTTTTTTCCAACAATTATTTTCATTCAGTCGGAAAATCGTTGCTTCTGGCCTCCTTTTATCGGCAGCATGTGTTTTGATCCACTTACAAAAAAATACTCATCCAGGCTTTCGATGGTAATGTCACCGGGCTAAGACCTACCAGCGGCCAGAAGGCATAAGATTTTTATTGGTTCAAATATTAAAAACAATCAATCCGCTAACGTGACCGTATTATGAAAAACTTTATTGGCTGCCTGATATGGCTATTGATCACGTCACAGACAACCTTCTCCCAGGTAGATACCACCTTTATCTACAGGACGGGTAATCCTTATGGAACCCTGGACCTCAGGATCGCAAAATCTTCAACACGATACTATTACCTGCAGGAAAATAAAACCTTTAGTTTTCGCGAAAGCTCTCCCGGCGTTAAAACCGGAACATACAGAGATATGACCTCCTGGGATTCGAGCCCGTACACCCAGGGCAACCTGCGGGAAAAAAATGGCAGCTACGATTATTTTGTGATGAACTACCGGTTATTATTCCCGGCAAATTATACCCCATCCTATTCAGAGGGCTATCCGCTCATTATTATGATGCATGGCGCCGGTGAAAGGGCCAACTGTTGGGATAGTGATTGTTTTTGGGACACCCGGGCATGGCTACCTAACGTCAATAGCCCGGCTGCGCCAACCAATTCGAATCACGAATTATTGAATAATGATTACAACCTTCTTCATGGCGGCAACGTACATTTACAAGCGCGCAACCTGGCAGGAAACCGGCTGCCCAATGATCCTAACCTACCTGCAAGAGCATTCCCCGGATTTATCCTATTCCCGCAAAACCTGAACGGCTGGACTGGAACGAACACACAAGATGCCATCAGGATTATCAGGCTCCTTCAGAAGAAATACAAAATTGACCCGAACAGGATCTATGTGCATGGCTTGTCTAACGGAGGCAATGGAACTTATGAGATACTTAAGAGGGCGCCATGGTTGTTTGCAGCAGCGCTGCCAATGTCTGCCCCTTCTGAATCATCGATTATCAGCAAAGGGTTAAGGCCAACCATTTCTCATGTTCCATTATGGATTTTTCAGGGTACGCTGGATATAGCCCCCACTCCACAGCGCACGCAAGGTTATGTTAAGAGTTTCCGCGATGCAGGAGCCATAGTTCGGTATACCGAATATGGTCATTTGGGGCATGGTGTCTGGAATGCAGCTTATTCTGAACCGGATTTCTTCTCCTGGATGCTCAATAAAAATAAAACTAACATCCACCTCTTTGCCGGCGTTTCATCCATTTGCGAAAGTAGTGGTCAGGGCGTAAGAATGGAACTTGCCGAGGGATTCTTTAACTACCAGTGGGAGCGCAATGGTGCAATTATTTCCGGGGCCACCGCGGCAACGTATGTTGCCAATACACCTGGCACATATCGCGCTCGCTTTAGCCGGAAAAAAAATCCGGGCGCCTCAGATTGGAATAAATGGTCTGATCCGGTGGCGATCACGTCCCAGAGTATGGCAAAACCAAAAATTGTTCAAACCGGTACTGTTGTGTTGAAAGGTTTGGATAACTATGCTTTAGCGCAGCTGAAAGCAGAAGGAAATTTCGATCACTATTATTGGTATAAAAATGGTGTCCTTCTAAATCTTCCGGGCTCACAGGATGATACCACACAGCACGTGAAACTCAGCTCAGGGACGTGCACCACGGGGGCGTGCACAGGAAATGGTGTTTACACTTTAAGGGTTGCCGGCCCGGACAATTGTCTCAGCGCCCCTTCGGATGGAAAATATGTTTCCTTCAATAACACCTCGCCAATTAATATTCCTGCGCCAACAAACTTCACGGGATCCGCGATATCGGACGCACGGGTGACCTTAAGCTGGGGCGATGCATCTTCCAATGAAAATGGTTTTGAGATCTGGAGAAGACGGCAAACCGGAAGCACTACTTATTCACCCTGGCAAATGGCTCCGCTTACAAATGCGAATGCTACCAGCATGATTGATAAAGGACTTCTTCCTTCCAGCAACTATCAGTATAAGATCCGCGCAGCAGGGAATTCCGGTCGTTCGAATTACACACCGGCCGCAAGCACAACATATCTGGTTGTGGTCACGTCAGGAGATACACAGAACCCGACAGCCCCACAAAATCTCACGGCGGAGGCAACGGGTATCCGTGAAATAAAATTAAACTGGAGTGCATCAACCGATAATACTGGTGTCAAGGAGTATCAGATTTATTATGGATCACAAACTGTTGCAACGGGCTCTACGGCTACAAGTTATAAACTGACTAACCTTCCGCTCAACAGCAATTTTACGTTTACGGTCAGGGCAAAAGATCTCGCTAACAATCTGAGTGCATCGAGCAATTCCGCTTCGGAAAGTACTTATGTCTACGGACTCTTTTATGAACACAGCACCGGTTCATTCAGCGATATTGATCTAATAAACTGGTCAATTGCAGAGTTTGAAGGAAAGGTCGATAATTTTACGCTTTCGCCGCGAACCCAGGAGGACTATTATAATTTTCAATTTGAAGGTTATCTCTATTTAAATAAAGGAGGCTCTTATCAATTCCAGACCACTTCTGACGATGGAAGTCGTGTCGCGATTGACAATGTTGTTGTTGTAGACAATGATGGTCAACATGGCTCTCGCACAATCAGCGGCAGCACCGTCACGCTCAACTCCGGCGCGCGGTTGATCAATGTAAAATATTTTGATTACAATAGTGGACAATCCCTTGTGGTAAGGTACAAAGGACCTGATACCGGAAATTCATGGGTGACCATCCCTGATGCCGCCCTGAGAAGCGGAAGCTCGGCTTCATCCAGTATGATGGCGTATGAAGGTGGGTCCGAAGAGAGTTTAATGTCGGCCGAAACTGAGGTGTTGGAAGAGAATAAAGAATTAGTGACGGATATCTTTCCAAATCCCTCGAGACCTAATGAAGTCATCACACTTCACCTGACAGGAACACAGGAACGGGTGAATATCAAATTAATGGATATGATGGGAAAATCATATTATGAAAATACCCTTACAATTGATGACTTCGGCGTGGGAATCCAGATTACACCACGCGAACAACTGACTAAGGGCATATACATTTTAATGATCCATCAGGGGTCTAAAACCAGGAAACGAACGCTGATTGTAAAGGATTAACAATGGCTGAACGCATTATTTCATAACCTAATCCCACACGGTTAGGTTTTTTCATAATATCAACATCGCTGTGAAAATTTTCAAGATCATAAAAATAGTGGCGATCAACATCGCTGTGTTCGCGGTACTGCTGATTGCGGTAAACTGGGCTTGTGGTGCATACCTGAAAAGAACAACGAAAAGCAACAGGGCACAACTGCCAAATTATGCATCGGATTACGAGCATGCAAAGGCAGTCTTTGCAGATTACAATCGCGTTCAACATCGCTATGAGCCATTTGTTGGCTGGAGGACACTCGCCTATGAGGGAAAAACTACGCATATATCCAATGCGGGGTTGAGAACACATGAAATAAAATTAGATGAAGATAGCAATCAAATTGTAGTGCGCTTTTTTGGAGGATCAACTATGTGGGGAGAGGGGTCTGATGACCAGCATACCATCCCAGCATTGTTTAACGCATTGCATCCGGAATATGTGGTTTATAACCATGGTCAACTGGCTTACAATGCGCGACAGGAACTGGATCAACTGATCTCAGTTTATTCAAGAAACGAAAAAACTGATCTCGTGATTTTTTATGACGGTGTAAATGACGCCGCATTTCTTTGTCCGAAAGTGATCAGGGAGCTGCCCGCTCACCGCCTGGTGCCTATGTATCGCGAGAAACTATACGCGGGAAAATTCGCAATGATCAAGGAACTTGCCGCAAAAGTTTTCGTGGAAGATATCCTGAACCTGATCCGAAAAATAACCTATCGCCCCACGCCTGAAAATTCACCGTATGATTGCACAAGTGAACCGGGGAAAGCGGAAGCAATTGCAGAGATGATGTTAAAGAACTGGGAAATGGCCCATGAAATAGTTACGAAAAGAAACGGTCAATTTATCGGAGTGCTGCAGCCCGCAGCGTTTATAGGAAAACCCAGAACCGATCACCTGGAATTAGATGAAGAACTGGGGAAAAATTTTATGGCAATCTACAAGTTGCTGAAGGAAAAAATCGCAGCGAGAAATTATCCGTGGATTGTCGACCTCTCCCAACAATTTGATAGCGACGAACATATCTTCATCGATTTTTGCCATGCATCCCCCAATGGCAATAAAATCATTGCCCGGGAAATATCGAACGTGGTTGAGGATCTAAATGAGTAAAATGCTCCAGTTTCTTCCATATATCCATTTTCTCCGCGGCGCCGCGATCCTTTATGTGATTGGTGTCCATGCACGCGGCTTTGCCTCCTATTGGGAATCTTCCCCCCATGTATACACTTTCCTGGATACTTTCTCCGATCCCTCTGAAGGAAATGGTACTACTTTGTTCCTCTTTATCGGCGGATTTTTATTTCAGCATTTAACACAACAATATTTCAACTTTAAAAAATATCTCAATCAGAAATTCAAGGTTCTGATCATGCCCTATCTTATCATATCACTTCCACTGATATTGATAAGGCTGAATACAAACTTTCAATCCCGGTCATTGCCAGATGATTTCTACGACAGGACTGTAATTCACCAGGTAGCGCATTTTCTTTTGACCGGCGCGCATCTGCCGCCCTTCTGGTTTATCTCAACAATCATCCTGTTTTACTTTACCGCCCCATTGTTGCACGCCCTGGATAACCGGAAATTTTATACATATGTTTTTCCTTTTATTTTACTGGCGTGCATGTTTACTTACCGTCCCGAATATAATGCAAATCCGTTCCTATCGTACCTGCACTACATCCCTATATACATTACCGGAATGTGGGCGAGTTATTTTAAAAACAAGATCCTGTCGGATGATCCTAAACTTTTTTACACGCTCTTATTCCTTTACGCAGGAATTTGTGTAGCGGAACTTGCGGGGTGGACCCATTTTCCCCGAAAAATCAGCTTCGAGGATGTATTAACACAAGGAACATTGGTATTCAACGTATTCCTTCTAAAAACACTGATACTTTGCTTTTTATGGCTTACCCTTTTTTACCGCTGGCGCCATAAGCAAATGCCATTCCTTGAATTGTTGGGTAGCTATAGTTTTGGATTATTTTTTATCCACTATTTCTTTATCAGCATCACCAGAAAAATTTTTGAACTATATGACGTTCCTTTTGATTTTTCCTTCCTGACCTATCTGATATATTTTCTTTTGATCCTGATGGTCTCTGTCGTCACGGTGTATTTTGTTAAAAAAGTAACGGGCCGTTATAGCAGGTATCTGATCGGGAGTTGATTTGCCAGGCGTTAGACGGGGATTTCTCTGATCTCTGGGTATTGATGATGTTTGGTCAGCTTGGGAAGGCTTGCGCGAGTCAAAAAGCCTAACGCAATCATTTAATATCCACATGGGTTTCACTCAACAACCGCTCCTGAAATCCCAGTCCCAGGTTTTTCCAGTAATTATTCTGCTGCAACCTAAAATCATCAGGAGGCAAAAAGGATTGTACGGTACCTGCCTTCCATCCGGGCTGGTCATTGCGGACGCCGTTGGCGTCCCATGACAATCGGATGAAGTAGGGGTTTGATTCAGGGACCTTTCTGTCTGCAGAGTGAGTTTTGATGCATTTATAAAAATAATACTGTCCAAGTGTCTCGATGGCGATGTCGCCGGCATCCCATTGTGTAGGTACCAGTACTTTCACACTGTCGCGTCTTGAAACAGGGAAATAAGGAGCATAGAACGGATGCCACTGTTTGATCCGGTGGGCAGGCTCATGGAAGCCATTGTTCCTGTAAAGAGGTTGCGGCAATTTTTTCTCGGTGATCTTGCCCACTTCTATTCCGGCGGTATCCTGAAAAACTTTTGGTTTACTCCCGTCGTGGAAAATATTGCGGAAGGTCATCAGATCAGATCCGTGTTTACGGGAGACATAAAAGTCCCTTTCATTCCTGCCCGTCTCCTGGTAATAGGTTGCCCGCAATCCCCTGAAATAAATGCTGTCAAAGATCCAGTGTATTCCAAAACTTGCGGATTTATGAAGGTAAATTCCCGTATCTCTTCCATCATTGAAAAGTACATTGGAAACTTTGCTCAAGCCCCCGGTAGGACGTTCAGGAGATCCGAACGGCATTAGCCCGATACTCGCATAGCCATCGACAATGATATGATGCAACTTATTTTCACCTGCATCCACCGCCCATTGAATTCCGGTATCCTGGCCTGCCATGAATTCATTCATCCACCGTACGTCCGCAGCAAAGATAGTAATGTGATGAATGTCAGCGCCGCCGGCGAGATGTTGAAGTTGCAAGGCCTCGGCAGCGGTGCGCGCGATTATCCCGTGATGAATTTTTAGATTTCTTAATTTAGCCAGCGGAGGCTTATGAGTCGCGCCAAGATACTGGCCTTCGCCGTTACCCGTGTCATGAATATAAAAGTTACTGATCTCGATGGATTCCACCGTAATATCATGATTACCACCATTTATTCGCACTCCGGAAAACCCATGCTGCGCCTCAATGCCATTTAAATTTATCGTCCCTCCATCCCTCACGTTTACAGTATAACCATGGCCACCCGAAAGATTGCTGATGATGTGGAAACCAAAGGCGCCCGTTAAAAACTTCCTTGATGCCGGGAAATATGCCAACCCTGGAAATGAAGAACTTTCTCCATTCAACTCAAAGTGTTTCAAACCCTGGCAAACAAAAGATCTCGCCATCACTTTGGTATGCGGAATGTTTTTAACCTTTACCGATTCAATGTGCCATGGGGCCAGCGGTTGGGACGTGTTGCAGAATTTTATTTCATCCAGAAAACCCAGCTTATCGCCATCCAGCCAGATGGTGGCGCCGTCGCGTAATCCAGGCCATTGTTTTGACATGAAGTAATAGATCACCTCGGATTTTCCCTTATTCTGCTTTGTGGGTGTGTCGACGATAAGATCCCCCGGATTGATGTAGTCTCCATAGATCCTGCGATCATCTTCAGTGGCGAGCCTGTTCTGAGCACCCACAGCAAGGCTGAGGAGCAGGACAAATAAGGTTAAAAGAATCGATTTCACGTTTCGTTAGTGTCTATGCAAAAGGCGTGCAGCCTTTCGGCGAGATAAAATAATCGCACCAGCAGAAAGATTTGCAAATAAGAAAAAGAAACCTGTGTAAATATACACGGATTAATATTTTTGTAGATGACTGTACCTAAGGAAGAGGCAAATATTATAATCCATTCTAATTCAACGAAGGATTTCCATTGATGTTCTGGCAGCAATCATCCTGGAGTTTTATCACTATCCGGCCTTTGGTTTTGCCGGAGAGTATAGCATCGATATAAGTATCTTTCAATTCTTCAAGACCGATCTCTTTGGCTATCACGGACAGTTTATCGCAGATGTTCCATTCGTTAATGAGCTTGTCCCATAATTTTAATCGCAGGCTCATGGGAGTTTGTCCGGCTCCGATACCAAGGAGGTTGACTCCGTTTAAAATAAAAGGATATATAGTAGTTGCAAAGTGAATGGATGATAAAAGTCCGGTGGCAACAACGTTTCCATCTCTCTTGCAGCGTTTAAGCAAAGTCGTGAGCATGGTACCGCTCACCGTATCTATTGCCCCCGCCCACATGGCCCGGGATAAGGGTTTGCCAAGCGAGTCATTCAGGAAGTCTCTTGACTCAACACGCGCCGCGCCGAGAAAGCGGAGATATTCTTCTGCATCTTTTTTACCGGTGACAGCTATTACTTCATAACCAGCTTTCGCGAGAATTGCAACGGCAAGGCTACCTACTCCGCCCGTTGACCCGGTCACTACAATAGGACCGTCGTCGGGTGTTTGTCCCATCAATTCCATTTTATGCAAGGCATAGGCGGCAGTGAACCCTGCCGTCCCAATGGTCATGCAATCTTTACAGGACAAAATCGAAGGCTTAGTGATAAGCCAATCGGCGGGAACACGTATGTATTCCGCAAAAGCGCCTGAAGTATTCATACCCAGATCATAACCCGTGACAAATACTTCATTGCCTTCCCTGAATTTATCTGAAGTGCTCGCTACCACCCTGCCGGCCGCTTCGATCCCTGGCGTGTGGGGAAATTTCCGGGTAATTCCTTTATGACCTGTTGCGGATAAACCATCCTTATAATTCAGTGCTGAATAGTGAACTCTTACCAGGACTTCCCCCGCCGGAAGGTCATCTAAAGGGCGTTCCACTATCTGGCGTTCAAACTTGCCAGCGGGTGTTTCGGTGATTAGTAGTGCTTTGTATTGCATGAGGTTGGATTGTAACCTGCTTACTTAAAAAACTATACCTGCCGTTAAAAGCCTAAATCGGACTTAGCGGCAAGTGGGTAATAAAAGCCACACATGGTATAGTTGTGAAAGCGGAATTTTCAGCTCTGCCCAATACGGAAATATGATATTGGAATGGCGCCAGGCTTTATGGTCCTATAATTTCAGCCTTTTAAAAAGACCTTCGGGTATCATTTTAATTATCAACATGACAAGTTCCCATATGGAAAGAACATAGATCGTGTTCTTTTTCTTCAGAATCGCTTTCGAGATTTTCCTTGCTACAGTCTTTGGTGATGCGGTGAGAATTCCGGGTGTCGCAATGTTTTCAATCATTTTGGTTTTGACAAAGCCCGGCTTAACGGTGAGAACATGAACGCCGTGCTTGAATAACCGGTTGCGCATGCCCGATAAGTATGCTGTAAATCCGGCTTTTGCGCTTCCATATATGTAATTGCTTTGCCTTCCGCGTTCTCCCGCTACGGAGCTGATCCCGACAATTGTGCCTTTTCTCCTGCGTTCAAAATCGTTCGCAATAACATTTAAGATCGACACTGCTCCCGTGTAGTTGCTGTTGATGATATCGAAACACAACGACCAGTTGTTTTGAGCCTCGTTCTGGTCGCCCAGCAAGCCGAAAACACAAATAACAATATCGGGTTTCTCGGCTAGTGAATTATAAAAACCGGGGTGGCTATTAAAATCAAGAGCATCAAAATAAACAGACGTAACCATTGCCTTGTGCCGCACGCGAAGATCACCTTCCATGGCGGATAGCCGTTCCGTGCTGCGGCCGGCCAATGTTATAGAGTAACCTTCGGCAGCAAGTTGTCTGGCAAGAGCCACGGCCATGTCGGACGTAGCACCCAGAATTAATACATTTTCCTCCATTAAGGTTTTAGCGTTAGTCGTTGTGACAACCGTGATACAAAACGGTTTTCAGGATCATACTTTTTCAATACTTCCCTGAATTCATGGACGTGCGGATACGTCTTCCAAAATATTTCCTTCTTCATCCGTGCATCTTTTGATAAATAGATGCGGCCACCGTAGTCGGCGACAATTTTATCAAGTTCATCCAGAAATTCAAATAGTCCAGAGCGGATAGGAAAATCGAGCGCAAGCGTATATCCTTTCATTGGAAATGAAATCAAATTATCCTGGTCACCAAACAACTTCAGTACGGCAAGAAACGATCCGGCACCCTGTCTGTTAATTCGCGCAAGGATATCGATCAATCCATCTCTGCTTGAGTCAAAAGGAAGTACAAACTGATATTGAACAAAACCTTTTTTTCCATAGATCTTATTCCAGCTGAGGATAGAGTCAAGTGGATAGTAGAACCCGTCATAATGCACGACGCTATCCATTGTCTTTTTGTAATTTTTTGCGTAGTACAAGGCGTTAAAGATTCTCACGGAGAAACCGTTGAGCACAAAAGATGGAAAATAAAAGGGTACAGTGACAAGAGATTTTTCCTTGGGCAATAAAATCCTATCTGTTTTCACCTGGTCCACTGTGGCGTGTTCACCAAGAATAAGGATGCTGCGACCAAAATTCTTTCCACTTTTCAGGCAGTCGATCCATGCAACGGAATAGGTAGAGCCACTATTCTCTGCGAAGAGACCCATGATCTCATCAAGGTTGCGGGCTTTGATCTGTTTCTGGCGAATATATGCCGTGCTTATCCTTTTTAATCTGAATTTTACTTCGAGTATGATCCCTGTCAAACCCATGCCTCCGCACGTAGCCCAAAAAAGATCAGAATGGTTTGTGGCATTGCACACGAAGGTTTCTCCCGTTCCGGTCAAAACAGACATCGATACGATATGCCGGGAGAACGAGCCATCGATGTGGTGGTTTTTTCCGTGTACATCCGAAGCCACTGCACCCCCTACGGTAATAAACTTGGTACCCGGGGTTACGGGCAAAAACCATCCTCTCGGAACGATAATCTGAAGCAGGTCGGAAAGCAATATGCCGCTTTGGCACGTAATTATACCATTCACTTCATCAAATGCGAGCACCTTATCATAACGCAGGGTATTCACCACATCGGATGACAAAGAGGCATCTCCATAACAACGCCCATTCCCGTGGGGAATTGAAGATTGTGCAAGTTTTAAAGCAATTTCTTTCTCATAGTCGAAAGAGATCTCACTGGCTTCAACAACCGGATAGTTGTTCCAGTTGGTTATTAATTTCTTCATGGAAGTGATAGTAAAAATTATGCACCAACCCCACAGGAAATTACAATAAAACGCCATATTTAACCTGTACACGATTTATTATGCTCCGGAAAAGTCTATCAGAACGGCAACTATTGGTATGCGAACTGCTTATTATAGTGTTTTTCTGTTTTATGCCATTATTTTTTAATAATCCCTACCGCATCAATATTTTTCTTTCATGGGAAGGGGCCTACCGCATGTACCTGGGTCAAATGCCCTTTCGGGATTATTCACTCCCCATGGGCTACGCCTATTGGGTCATTCCGGCCTTGTTTTTTAAGATCTTTGGCCCTTACTTCTTCACTCTCATCAAAGCGCAGATTTTTATCAACCTGATCTCGGTTCTGGCTTTCCGATCTATTCTAAAAATCCTCGATGTCCGGCCTGTGGTCATACTGCTCTCTGTACTTGTCTATTGTTTTTCATACGTCTCTTTCAATTTCTGGCCTTGGTATAACAATATGGTTTTTGCTTTTGAGCTGGTGGCCATCTATTTTACGCTGCTGGCTATTTTTTCTCCTGGCGGCTGGAAAATGTGGACGAGCCTGGGCCTCGCAGGGTTTTTTATCTTCTTTTCCATTTTCACAAAACATGATGCGGGAGGTCTTGGTCTGCTCATCATTTATGGCATGTTGACCTACAATGCCTGGATCGATAGATCCTTAAAAAAGTGGCTCGCCTTTACAGGGTTCTTTTTAATCTTTGTCGTTGCCTTCATTGCCCCGATATGGCAGTATGATTTTACCTACTGGTTTAACTACGGCCAGCCCCCCCATCGTTCAAGGCTGGTGCTCATGGATTTTCTCAACCAAATTTTGGGCTGGGCTTATTGGGAGAAATTTTTTCTGCTGATAATTGTCTTGTTCGTGCTTGACAAAGCCAGAGCCGGACGAACGTTTTTCGAAAACAAAAAGGAAGTTCTGTTTGCTTTCCTTTGTATCACCATCATTCTTCAGGCGTTTATCATCCCCATTACAAGCCCCGTACCGGAAAAGAATGAAGTCTTCTTTTACGCCTTTGGGTCTGCATACCTTTTCTCCCAGCTCAGGCTTGGAATTGATCTGACCCGGTGGTATTACCTGGCAGTCTGTCTTTTTTTCGTTGGCTTCTGGTGGGCTGGCATTTACTGGCGAAATATTCAGCGAGTGATCTCAAAAAAACCCAACGTGGTGGCTCGAAATGAGCAGGCTGAAAGACACAAATACCGCCTTGCGACGGAGTACAAAACCATGGAGCGGTTATTCCTCGCTGAATCCACCCTCGATGGGATCAAAAAGATAAAAGAACTGGATATCGTTAAAAACAAAAAAGACCTCAAGGTCCTCAACATGAGCGAACTCACTTCTCTGGCCTATGAGATCCCCTTCACTCCCCCCATAAATGAACCCATGTGGTACCATCAAACGGTTTCAATATTTCAAAAGGAAGTCGACGAATACTGCCAGAAGATCAGAAACAAGGAATACGATCTTGTAATATTTGAATCCGTATCACCTAAAGAAGTAATTAACTTTTATCCAATGGATGTTAAAGCATGTCTCATGGAACATTACCAACACGAATTTACATTCCTCGCGCCGCGTCACCCTGAGGAATCGTTCATTGATGTGTTTACGAAGCAGGACTGAAAGGTTTGAATGGCCTGAAAAGTTTGAAAGGTTTTAGTGGTACCTAAGAGAATAAGGGGGCATAGGGACATAAGGGGATAAGGGCATAAGGAATAGGGTGTGGTTTGAAGGTTTGAAAAGTTCTGGTATAGAGGCTTAAAGCTTACTACTTCATTCTGATTAATTCTCCTTCGGGATGATCCGGGTCTCGTACATATCTGTAAAAAGCCCGGTCGCTGTAATAACCCATCAACTGATCATTGATCCTTGGCAATTCCACGGCATAGAGAACATCATTTAAAAATTTCGCATCATTGCGCGTAAGATCGTCAGCCGGCATTGGTCTGATTGGACTTGTGGATGAAGAGACGAAAACAACTGCATTCCTGATCTTTTGTTCGTCAACGAGATCATACAGATTCTGGCGTTCGTCTATTATACGTTCTTCACGATAGACAATGAAAGGCAATTTTACGATGGGATACACCAGACTGGCGATCAAGAGGGCCATGGCCCACTTTTGCCGTGCTTGTAAAACTTTATTTATCACAAACACCACCAGAAATGGAAGCGCCTCAAATAAGAACCTCGGACCATACTGATTTCCACCGATCTGGTAATAAAAGAAATACCCGATCATCAAGGCAATAAAGGCATAATCTTCTGGCCGCAAAAAGCGCTCGGCCGGAGTTTTGATCTTGCGCCACAAAAAAACCACGTACAAAATGATCAGACCCGGTGAACACCAATAAAAAAACATTAGAATCCACCTGAGCAGATGCTCAACTCCTTTTAGAATCGTGTGTCCCTTAACAAATCCCAGACCCTCGAGGGGATAGGCCCACACAGTAACAGGCACCAGAGCATTTCCTGTAATTGAATAGTTGTACCAAAAGAAGTACATAAGACAAGGAAGACTTCCAAGGCCAATCAGCAAGAAAAGGTAGATCGCCTTAAATCTGTACTGCATCAACAGATACACAAGAAAGGGAGCAAAGATGAGGACGGCTGTATAATAACGAATGAGGACCACGAAGCCCAGAAAAAAACCTGCCAGCAAGCCATATACAAAATTATTTTTTTCCTGATACAGGTATACATTAAAAACGAACAACAGTGCAACCAAAAGACAGGAAACGTGTGAAAAATAGGAGGCGGAATTAAATATATAAAAACCGGTAGTTGCAAGGGCTAATAGCGACCAAATAGCCACTAATTCACCGTAGTATCTCCTGGTGAAAAAATAAAATACGACCAGTGTAAGGAGCCCTAAAAGCGGGTTAACCAGGGAGGGTTGAAGACCGGCATCAAAGGCGGCACTTAAAACAAGTGGCCATCCAGGCGGGAAACGGCTGACGAGAATCCCATCATGTTGGACAATAGTGTTAACGAAAAAAAAATCGGGCAGGTCGTGCGCTCTTTCCCACAGCTTCCCGCAACTAAACATTTCCGCTTGAAAAAGATAGGCATGTTCATCGGCAGAATTGGGGAATTGTTCAAGTATTTCAGAACCTATCAAAACCGTCGTCAAAAAAAAAGCCGATGCTACTAGCATCATATAGTAAACAGCCTTTTTTTTTAGCCTCAGGTTAAGAAAATTATCGAGTGCGGCGTGCGAGGGATAAGCTGCCAGAATAAAGGTTAACAGGAAAAAGGATCCAAGCCAAAGGATCTCCGTTCGGGCGATATAGACCAGGTCGCGATAAAAAACAAATCCCTGCTGGGGTGACGGAGGGTATAGGGACATGATAAAAGCAGCAATTTCCGATTCAAATACAAAACCGATAATAAAAAGGGCGGACGGCACGAAGATGATCAATACAACCCACAATGTAACCCAGCTGGATTTGATCGAATTTTTAAGCGATGTTTGATAATTCAATATAGACGATTTTAACATAACTCTGGTAAAGTTTTCAGGAGGATACTGATTTGACATTTGTTGACCTGTATAGCATACTCATTAAACATGAGCTAAAAACACAATGCCAAGCAACACCCGCATCTGCCTCGCTGGGTTGACGCTCTAAAATTGGGAGTTAAAAATCAGTTGAAGCCGGCCAATAAGTCGAAGTATTGCCTCGAAAAAATAAAAAACCTGCCGGTAGCAGGGTTAAGGTTCCACATAGTTCAATATTTATCTAACGGACGTCTTCCAGTCTCATTCCGATCCATAGCTCAAGGTCCAGCTTGGCGTTCTTGAAGTCGCGCTCGGACTGGAGGTGTGCCACCATGTTATTGTTATAGGCTGAAAGACTCATCGAATACTCATCAAATGTAGTGTCACCGCGTCTGAAGCGCTGTTCAGCCAATTTATGGGATGTCTCCGTATCAAGAAGCGCCTGCGATTGAAGCTTGTAGATCCTTTCGCGCATTACGTATTCATTATAGAGCTTCAGCACGGTATTCCGCACGGTGAGCTTTTGGGCATTTACATTGGCCTGAGTTATGACGAGCACTTCCCTGCTTTTCTTGATATTGTAAGGTATACTGAAAAAAGTACCAAGTGAAATACTCGCACTGACATTATACCTTGGAAAAAAAGCGGCTCGGCCAAAAGGATCGGCCTGTGAGTTAATGGTAAACTCATTCATGTTTCCCGTGACGCGGATATTTTCCAGCCATGAAGTATTACTTTGCTTCACATCATATCCCGCAATGTTAACCTCCCGGCGCAATGCTTCATTGGTGGGATGATTTCTCCATGCGATCTGAACAAGTTTCTCTTCAAAGTCCGATGACTGTGAGCCCTCAGGCAAAATGATCTTGTTATAATCCACATTCTGTGCGAATAGTGGCGCGCTGATCACAAGTAAAAGAATGACTATTTTCATAATGATTAATAATTTTATTTTTAATGAATAGTTGCCGGAGTGCTTCTTTATAAAAAAAATCCTGAAAATCCATGTTTATCATCTCAGGGTCTGCTTGAAATTTTTATACCAGGTCAACCGAAAATAATTTCTTTTCAAATGAACGTATCTTAATAACGAGCGCGTACGTAGCATACACAATAATGTTTGTCGGTTTTTGGAACATGGCATCCTGTGTAAAATGCGCGACCGATAAGGCTAAAAAGGGAACGAGGTAAACCAGAACATAGGTTCGCAACACTGGATCATCAATTGCGAAAAAATTGTTAATCCCTTTTAACATCACAACGAAAAAGAGTCCCTGAAAAATAAGTAAACCGATCCATCCTGTTTCCAACGCCGCCATCAGGTAACCGCTATCAGGATCCCACGTGCCCGCAAGTTCATGACCGGGTGAATAACGGGCGCCATTTTGTCCGACCGTATTCAAGCCTCCGCCTATTGGATGACTTTGGATATATTCCTGAAAACTTAACCGTTTATAATCCCGCACAGCCATCGACGGGTCTTCAGAAGCTTTAAACGTAGACCTGAGTCTGCTCAAAGTACTACCGTAAAAAGGGCCAAAAAGCAGAATAGCGCCGAAAAACACCAGTGCAACCGAGGCAACGATGGTCCTTTTGTTATGCAGCATGATGGTAATGTAAAAGACAATTCCCACCGCTACCATTGCAATCGCGGTCCTCGTTCCCGAATAGGACATGGCCACCAGGAGTATAACGGTAACAAGGCCGAAGAGTAACCGATAACGGGCTTTAAACGGTCCCATAGTTAAAACCATTGCAGCCAGGCCACTGGCACCGGTAAATATTCCGAATGAAGAAGGATCGGACAGAAAAGAAAATACCCGAAGCTGACCCCAGAGAATATACAGGTTAATGCGTTCGGGAACGGCGTTCATCCACTCCCATTCAAATCCCACCAGACCGAATATTTTTTGGTTGATGCCGTACAATCCCACGAGTGTGGCTACACCTAACCATATAGCGGCAAACTTTTTTACTTCTTTCAGGGAAGAAAACAGCTGGAAACAAATCACATATATTAGAAATGAAATATTGTTTCGCAATGACACAAGCCACGCAACGACGGAGTTCGCGCTGGGGTTAAATAACTGAAGGACCTGATAGACGATGAGGATAACCAACATGATGGTCACCGGATTTTTGAATGAGGTCCAGTCATGACGTTTCTTATCCAAAAAAAGCGAAAAGAATACGAGACCAACCAATGCATCGTAAAGGGTTCCCATAGGGAAGTCCAGATTCATGGCGCGATCGATATAAAACATAAAGACCCCCATAAAAAAAATGAAGTAAAACCCGATGCGGTAGCTATTCAGCACAACCGCTGTGACAACGACGCCGAGGGAACCTAATAAAACCGCAACGCCTATGAGCGCTCCCTGGCTCACGATGAGATAAGTTACCGCAAGCGAAATTAGTAGCAAAAGAGAAAAAATGGCAAATGCCGGAAACTTGATGGTTCTATTGGTGATCATGAAATCTGTTCGATAAGACAATTACTCCAGAAATAGCAGTTTCAAAAAAATAATGGCATAGATCCCCAATACAAATAAGATGGCAAGGATCCTGTTCAGGTTCCTACCTGAAAACGGCTTGTATTCTGAGGTTTCGTTCTGGTGTTCTTCTTCGTCAATCATTCAAATATTCTTTGCCGGTTATGGTTATAAAAATGGTGTGCCTTGCCTGGACGGTTCTCCGGCAAATGGTTCTTCAGCACGATTAAATTACCGGCCCGTTTGGACGATATAAAAGGATGGAGGTAACGGTCGTCTTGTTAAATAAACGTGCCAACTGCTGTTTGCCGCAAACTAAAATATGCTGACAACGCCATACAGGTACCCGCCTAAATAGCAGGGGAAAAAACGGCGCTATGGTTCTCTACAATTTCCCAGAACTTGTCCACTCGCGCTGTCCAGGTATTCGTGTTTGCAACCGCGGTTCTTGCCCTGATCCGTTCAGTATCATTCTCCTGAATTGCCTGATCAATCAATTGAACGAATTCTCCCGGATCCCGACCGATGTATATGACGTCCCTGAAACCTTGAATGTCTTCAGAAAAATCTGTTGCTACCACCGGGCGCCCCGCCGCCAGATATTCATTTATTTTCAGAGGATAAATGCTTTTGGTCAGGGTATTCTTTTTAAAAGGGATTAGCGCACAATCGAAATATTGGAGATAAGCGGGCAATTGTTCGATCTTTTTCGATCCTGTCATGATTACATTCGGATACTCTGACAACGCGATGGTTTTATGCTCGGGAGTGGTTACAGGTCCCACCATGGCGATGATCTTATCCGGATGATATTCAATTACAGCTTTTAACAACTGGTAATCTATTCGCGATTCAATATTGCCGGTATAACCAATGATCTTTTTACCTTCCGCAGGCAACAACTCGGCAGGTCGGGCAAATTTTTCTGAAAGTGCCCGCTGAAAACTGCTGAAATCGGCCGCATTGGGATGAAGATATACCTGGTCAGAATATTCTAATTTCAATCTCCTGAGCTCCTGCGACGTTGTCAGCGTTATATCAAATTTACGAACGATATCCGCCTCAAGCCGGGTGCCGTGCCTGGCAGTATAGGCCACCTGGGTAAGATCATCCATCGACTGGTAAACCTTTTTGACCGGTTTAATGTCAGGGGGAAAATCGCGGCAGAAATACGGATCAAATGCATTAAAGAAAATAAATTTTTTAACCTTGAAATCCTTAATCACTTGCCGGATCGTATTGAAAACGATCTTGTCATTCCAGCGCGCCAGGGTATCGTAGAGAAATCCTTCGGGTAAAAAATTTATGGGCAGTGTAATGCGCGGGGTAACCATCGTTAGGCGCTCCGGAAATTTTTCGGACTTCCTGTAAATATTCCTACCCTTCAAGAGCGCTTCCTTTCTGCTTTGGATACCCTGCGTTTTATAATTCAACAAAAAATCCTTTACCGAAAAAGGATGATCGATATAATAGACATTATTGTTCCTTGCAAATTCCTTTGCAAGCGAAAACGACGGAGACGAATAAGGTGCATCCCAGCGGGATAAACTGAAGATGATGATATCACTATCTTTTAACATGAGCTTGTATAAAGGTTAAGTTTACCATTGGTCTGCTGTTGTTAACAGTCCAGGTTTGAAACCAAAAACCATACCCCGAAAAATCTCAGTGGCGCCCGAAAGCAATGCCGGATCCCGATTGGTAGTACTGCTGCCAGTAGTTAAAATTTTATACCCGGCAGATTCGTGCAGGAATTTTCCAGAAACCACTCTGGCCTGTGGCCCTTCAATCGTTGGCTTACCGTTGGCATAAAATTAACGAGACTCCCAGGAACAGAGATCTTAATCAAAAGGAGAATAAATGTCTATAAAAGGGCCAATCATGTTCGTAGATGACGATGCCGATGACCGGTTTATTTACGGGGAAGTATGTCAAAAACCGGGAATACTCAACAAATTGAAATTTTTCCACGATCGCAGTGCGGGTTTGAAGTACCTTAGGGAGACCACCGAAAAACCTTTTAAAAGGATTTTGGATTACCGGGAAAAATGCAGACATCCCGACTCAATAATCTGAAATAAAACAAACGCCGGCACATTAAGACAGATTAACCGCACATGAAAACAATACTTTCCATCCTTGTGATCATCGCCATACTTGCAGTGGGTGGC
>JBBDXJ010000022.1:0-9274 GCA_040902445.1 Cyclobacteriaceae bacterium
GAGCAAGGGCGAAGGATCTCGTGAACGCAAGGGCGGAAATAAGGAAATAAGGAAAATGTGTGTTCGCCGGGAAGCTGCGGAAAAATGGAAAGTAAGGGCAGAGGTGTTTCTCTTTGCCTGCTAATCCAGGTTTGGCCGTGAATGAAATGGCGGTACACGATGTACACACCGGTATCTGGCCTTGGCGAGAGGGTCTTCGCATAAGTAAGGCTGTTTGTTACTTAACTAAATATCGAAAGTGATTTTTTAAGGATCAAGTTTGTGGAGATTATTTTTTATTTTCGGGTTTATTGCAGGTGATTTGTCTTAATTTTTTCCTTTCACACCAATTGAAATCAGGAAACTGCAATTGATCCATCAGGTTTTCCGGACAAAAAGACATTGAGAAGGTTTGGGTGCCTTGCATGGTTGTCCTTTAAAAAGCTAATTATTATATTCCCGTGCTGAAAAAAAAATTCAATCCTGTTTCTTTTTGGCATTAAACCAACCTCCCTTCATATGAAACCAATTGTCATCCTGTTCTTTTTTGGGCTGTGCATTTCAGTATTGTCCTGCAACAACAGTCCGGCTGAAGATGACTCCGAAAGTGTCAAACAAGTAATTGAAGCATACTTCGACGGCATTAAGACCCGCGACGGCAAAAAAATGAAGGCGGTCACCACAGATGATTTCCTTCTCTACGAAGACGGCCGCGTGTTTAATAACGACAGCCTGATAAGCTTCCTGAATTCTTTCTCTTCTTTATCGGGTGAGTTTACGCTGGACAGTATGAAGATCAATGTCGACGACAACATTGCCAACATGGTCTACCTCAACCGCGGCGACCTGGTATTCAACGATACCATACGCGCGACCTACATCTGGCTGGAAAGCGCCACCTTTAAAAAAGTCGACGGTGTGTGGAAAATGGATTTTTTACATTCGACGGTGAGGAAGTAAAAGTTGGGTATCGAGGGGGCAGCGTAGTTGGGTCTAATTTTTCGGCCCGATCTTTTTATAGATCGCCTTAGTAAAAATATAGTTGTCAACCAACTGAACAATAAGCACTCCGTTAGATGCCCGCTCACCATAAGTGTTTTTCGCAATCTCCCCCTTTAACACCGAAATCGATTTTATCCATTTTTTATCGATCGATTCCATGTCGAATACTTCATTCTCTTTCGGGTCGATCTCCATAGTGCGATTATCGGATTTTAAAATAACCAACGGATTGGCATCCGGCGCAGGCTTAAACTCAAAACGCACCGGGGCTTCCTTGCCGGGGGCGTCAGCTTGTGCAAAACAAAATTGAGTTCCCATCGCGAGGATAACTGAGAGGAAGAGTTGTTTGATTTTCATTGTATTTGGTTGCTGCTAGTGCCGGTTGGTGAATCAATTTCATTAATTTATTTAAGCTACCTCAAATAAAAATCCTTTCCAAATAGTTAGTGACCTCACCTCGGTTCACCACACCCTTATTCCCTTATGTCCCTTATGCCCTTATGCCCCGGTCTTCAGTTTTAAGAAAATGTAAAATGTGTAAGAATGATGGTAAAGAATGTAAAAATGGCGGGAGGATGACCGGCTACCTTTGTTGCGCTATTCAAACCCTATAATGGTCATTTTTTACGCCGATGATGATGAAGACGATAGATACCTCTTTAATGAGGTAATTAAGAGAATTAATCCCGATATCATTATTATTGAAGCTGAGGATGGCTCTGACGCTGTTCATATACTGTCACAAGCTCAAATAAACTTACCGGATATTATTTTTCTTGATATTAATATGCCATTGCTCAATGGCTATGAAACGCTCCTTGAACTTCGAAAAAATGAACGGTTGAAAAATACAAAGTTTGTCTTGTATTCAACCGCCGACAAAATGAGTCTGCCCTCTGCCCGCAAGAATGGATTGAATGTCCAATACGTAAGGAAAAGTAATACCCTCAAGGATTCAATAGAAACTTTACGAGCTGTTATTTATCCTGCGTAAAATTTTAACGTGTTCTAATTCGTTGTGAAATCTTCAACAACTGTGTGCCATTTTAAGGTCGTTCCTCTGGGACTTGATTTCGTGGTGTTTGAAATTGCTTCTTTTTTGGTGTAAGACATCCGTCGGAAAACCAATTACACCCAGACCGCATCTTTCAATTTACACATGCTATGATACGAAAGCCACCATCCCTTCAGAGATCCTATTCTCCCCAGATTTTTAATGCGCCCTTTACGCGGAATGTCCCTGGGATTGCATAGATTGAAGTTCCAAATTATACGATAAACATGAACGCCATTAAACAAGTAATAGGATTTATTTCGATTCCTGGTGCGCTAGTGTTTGGATATCTGATAGTACGGGCAGGAATGTTCATCGGTGATTCCGCCGGTTACATAGTTGCCTCTATTATAATAATAGCATTTAGCCCGGTTGCAGTTGGTTTATTGTTATTTGGATATTATGCGCTAAGAGGCGAGTACAACTCATAGAGCCCACCTCAGATCCCCACTCTTATTTCGGAACCCTTATTTCCCTTATGTCCCTTATTCCTTATTCCCTCCCAAACCTGTAATGCCCTATGACCCTGTACTCAAACAGAATATCTTCGAGAACCTGTCCGCCACCAATATTGTGAACGATCAACAGGCGTTTGCCATCGGCCGATCGTTTGTTTACAACGATCCCGATATGGGTGACGTTTCCTCCCAGATTCCAGCACACAATGTCGCCTTGCAAATAATCATCTCCGCTCGCGCTTATTCGTTTCACTTCTCCAAACCTTTTGAAAAATGCCATCAGGTTGGGAACCCGGCGGTGATCAATATTTTTATCCGGACGGGTAAGTCCCCAATTCTTCGGATAAAGATTAAAGTTCGCTCTCATGTCCTCGTGCACTTCCTTCTGCAGGTCTATTCCCAGCTTGCGGTAAGCGCGAATGACGACGTCTGTACACACACCACGTCCTGGGGGAACGTCTCCATTGGGATAATCTATCCTCGTATACACCGGGTCGTAAACCACACTTCGATCGATAAGCTGCATGGCGGCATCGGAAAGCTTTTCGTAAAAGTTTTCCTGGCCGGACGCGACGTTAGCGAAAAGACAGAAGAAAAGACCTGATAAAATCCTGACCATTTTATACCTTATACCCTATACCCTTATGTCCTTATACCTCGCCCGCGCCTCACCTTCACATGTTGGGCTAAAGCCCATTTACCAAACCCACCTTTATCCACTGACTAAAGGTGGAGGCAATTGATACCCCCTCCCTTATGCCCTATGTACCTATATACCTGTACCCTTATTCTCTTATTCCCCTTATGTCCCTTATGCGCATACCTTATACATACTGTCCTTGCCTATACCCTATACCCTATAACTTTATACCCTATTTAAGGAAGAGATACATATCCATCAGGAGAAGTGGCACAGCCCGCGTTACTACCGGCAATAGCCGTTCTAAATGTTTGACACCGCTGACGGTGAAAATACCAATAATGAAGATGCCAAGAAACAAACTTGAACCTCCGATCATCGCCAGTTGCCTGTAACCCTCGGCTCGAAAGTGGAGCAAATAGGAAAGAATTGCAATGATCGAGAGCGATGCGCTTATCCACAGCACTTTTGGTACGATCGACATTGCCAGCAGAGCGCTGAAATCCGCTGGGCTTTCATCGGTTGTTTCAATCTCTGGTGGCCGGAAGGCATTGAGAAAGAAAACCAATGCGAGACCTGAAAGCGATAAATTGATCAGTGTGCTGGCATCGAAATTCAACAAGACCAGAATAGCGCCGAGTGAGATAGCTACGAGGAAAACCCTTTCCATCCACGGCAAATATTTTGCGATCCGCTCAATAAACGGGGTCTGTGCTGCGGCCATGGATTCAGATTTAGGTTTTTGAATTAGTTCTTTCCAAGAAAATCTGCAACCGCTTTTCCGCTGTCAATCAAAGGAGTATCGCCTGGCGTTCCGCTTTTTTTTCCCGATTGTGTTCATCAGGTGGAAGACCTTTTGAAATTATTCCCTAATTACAATCTCTTTGTCAAAGATATTGCAACTCCTGCCTTTCGGCCAGGCTCGGGAAAACTGTAGATATTCCAGTTCACAGACTTCTCTTTTTTGGGCCTGTTTGAAGACAGGTTGCAAATTCCTAAGATCAAAGTAGTAGTGCCAAGGCCAATGTTGACCATGGACAGAATTTTTTTGCTTTCATTCACACGGGCCTGCTCGCCATTAGGCATATTGATGGCTCCCAGGAAAATTGAACCTGCCCCCGACCACAGACTCAAAACTCCCACGGCCGGGGTATTAGCACCCTTGCTGATTTGAATTGCATTGACCGCACTCATGGAAATGTTTATTCCACCAACAACGGAAGATGCGATCGCGTATTTGGGGGAAATATAGTTGTAATCTGCGGGCTGATCTACGGGCACCGAACCACCCCAATTGTAGGCCGGTTGGATCATAGCGCACTCTTCCCTGGTAAGCCCACTCTGCGAGATCCAGTCTTCAATGGCCTGGTCGTTCATTTCCAATATGCTGGCATACTTGTATTTCCTGTTGATGGATTCCGCAAGACCTCTTCCGGTGGTTTGTTCGATCAGGTATCCCACAGCACAAATGTTCCCTTTTACATCGATAAAGCAGGGAACCCGTTTTCCCTTGTGATCAAAATTGCGCGGAAATGCTCCCTTTGCACGGTAATCGTGAAGCAGGTCAAGAAGCTGTTTTCTTTTTGCCCGGAGCGCAGGTTCAAGATGTGAAATATCCCTTCGTTGCAAAAGGTTTTCAACGTAAGCGAGATGGGTTTTGATCCGGATGTCTTCATCGGTTGAAGAGGTCGGTGAGTGTCCGAACTTTGCGACGAAACTGATGTCGCCCACTACCTGGTTGACAGTCTGCGAATCTTCCGCGCGGTCTTTTTCGCAACTGCAGAACAGCGCTGCAAGCGAAAGGGTCATGACGATCATGAGTAGTTTCATAATGCTACAGTTTAAAAGCGATTACTTCGGTTTAGGAAATCTGTGGGGAGGAACAGTATAACGTGCGAGCGGGTATTTTATGTTTCCCGTATTTCCCAATAGGCTTGCAATAATTATCCCAACCCTCTATATTGACTGTTCTTCCGCAATTTGACGAAACTTTTTTTTAATTCATAAAACACCTGACCCATGGCACCCTTTAAGAAGATCAGCCGGCGAAAATTCGTAAGCACCGCGGCCGTTGCATCACTCGGATTCACCATTATCCCGCGACATGTGATGGGAGGCAAGAAATTCATTCCGCCAAGTGACAAGGTCACCATCGGCTACATCGGTTGTGGCACCCAGGGATTGCGCGAAATGGCAGGCTTGCTTACCAATCCCAAGATCCAGATCGTTTCCGTGTGCGACCCGAACAAAAGCAGCACGGATTATATAGACTGGTCAAAAGACGGTATCCGCAATGGCATCCGCAAAACCCTCGGCGATCCTTCGTGGGGGTCCAACTTTAATGGAATACCCGGCGGACGGGATGTCGGGCAGGATTTCGTTCAGAAGTATTATGCAAAAAACAACGGCGTCGAAAAATATAAAGGCTGTGCCTCATACCTGGACTTCCGCGAACTACTCGAAAAGGAACAGGATGTCGACGCGTTGAAGATCATGACCCCTGACCACCTGCACGCTGCTGTTTCCATCGCGGGAATGAAGAAGGGCAAACACGTGGTGATCCACAAACCCATCGCTAACCGCATGTATGAAAGCCGGCTGAGTATTGACACGGCGCGCAAAACCGGTGTGAGCACACATTTGCTCGCGTGGAGCAAACGCCCGGGAAATGATCTGGTAAAAAAATGGATCGCCGACGGCGCCATCGGCACACTTAAAGAAATTCACAACTGGTCATACAGACCCGTGTGGCCGCAATGGCCCACCATACCCAAAGAAACCCCGCCTGTTCCCAAAGACTTTAACTGGGATCTCTGGCTTGGACCCGTACCCGACCGACCCTATCACCCCAACTACACGCACTGCGTGTTCCGCGGATGGTACGACTTCGGCGGAGGAAGTATCGCTGACATGGGACACTACAGCCTCTGGCCGATGTTCCTCACCCTGGGTGTCAATACGCCTCCGCTTAGCGCAGAATCCTACGCGAGCACTACCCGTACCGTTGTCGACGGCGTGAGCCGAAACGTGGTCAACGATGTTGCCTTCCCTTACTCGTGTATCGTGCGTTTTAAATTCCCGAAACAGGAGACCCTGCCCGCCTTCGACCTCTTCTGGTACGATGGAGGCATGAAACCTCACACACCGGAAGAACTGGAAGTCGATGGCAAGGACATGCCCCAGGAAGGAATGATGTTTGTGGGCGACAAAGGAAAAATTCTCGGCGGGTTCCGCAATGAAGATCCTGTTCTCCTGCCTGAAAGCAGGATGAAAAGTTATACCGCCGGGAATCCCGTTGTGAAAGAAGAATCGGAACGCGGCGATGATTTCTGGATCGATGCCTTCCGGGACAAGAAACAATCTCCCGGAAGTTTTCTGCTCGCAGGCCCGGTCTCTGAAACCATTAACCTCGGAGCCATCGCCCTGCGAAGTGGCAAGAAAGTACTTTACGATGCGGCTAAGATGGAGATCACAAATGTGCCCGACGCCAACAAACTTCTCAGACGCGAATATCGGAAGGGATGGGAGCTATGATGGGTGCCGGGTGTCAGTTGCCGGGTGCCGGGTGAACTATGAATTACGAATTATGAATTATTGTTGTCCGGGGAAAACTGCGCCATGCGTGTGCAGCCCTGAAGGGGCGCGATAACCTAGCCCAGGGTGAGGAGCGGTAGCTCCGAGCCCTGGGTTAACAGGTTGTGTTCCAAGCGACGGAGCCCTGAAAGGGCGAAAGATGAGGTTTACTGAATTACGAATTACGAATGAATTAGTGACATGTAAATTGAAACACGACGTTTTCAATTTACACGAATGTCAAATGAAACACAAACTAACAACCAACAACTAACAACCAATGACCAAACTTAACCGCAGACATTTCCTGGAAAGAACGGCCGCACTCGGAGCTACGGGATTGATTATTCCCTCCGCTGTCAAGGCCACCGAACAAGTAACAACACCACCTATTCCCCGTATGATTAAAGACGATATTTCCCTCGCGCAGTGGGCGCTGGTTGAAGAGGTCAGAGCCGGTAAATGGAAGACCACCGAATTTGCAAAAGTAGCCAAAGAGGATTTTGGGATCACCGGTATTGAATATGTGAACACCCTGATGGAGGTACCCACGGAAGGATACCTGAAGAAACTGAAAAAGAATGCCGAAGATCAGGGCGTAACAAATGTGCTTATCATGGTCGATGATGAAGGCGACGGATGCTCCCACACCAAAGAAGGCCGCAAACAATTTGATATCAACCACCGCAAATGGATCGATGCGGCCCAATACCTGGGATGTCACGCCATAAGAACGAATTGCCGCGGAAGTCAGGTTGCCCAAAAAGTAAGCAAGGAAGAATCCCTGAAGTGGGCAACTGAATCATACAACATGCTGCTCGAGTATGCCGTGCCAGCGAAGATACAGGTGGTGATCGAAAACCACGGCGGACTTTCAAATGATCCCGACTGGATGGTGGCGCTAATGAATGAAGTGAACAATCTCTACTTCGGAACTTATCCCGACTGGCGTCAACCGTCGAATGAGTTCGATAACTTTCAATATCTGGTGAAGACCCTTCCTTACGCCAAGGGTATGTCGTATCGCAACCAGCCAACGGAAGAGTTAAGCGCAAAGATGATAAAACTCGCGAAAGATAGTGGCTACCGCGGATGGTACGGCATCGAATCATCCGGCAGAGAAGAGATCAAAAAAGGAAAGTTGTGGCTGACGAAATATCTTTTTAACACTTAGGCCTCTAATCTCCTTTAATGAAATAACACTCGTATCCAAATAGCCCCCGATCCGCATCTTTCAATTTACACGTGCTGTGGACGAAAGCCACCATCCCTTCAGGGATGGAATAAAGTCCTTCTCCTTCAGGAGTCTCCTTCAGGAGAGGGATTTAGGGTGAGGTGAAACAGCGTGCGAAGTTGAGAGGTTGAGTTGAATGAAGAAAGAAAATTGATCCCACTTTGCTGATTAGGATAGGGTGAGGAGATGCAGCCCGATAAGTCCGGAGGGTTCAGATGAATTAGGAACAATGGCCAGCCACGGATTCAGCGGCGTATTTACAGGAGGCTATGGGTTGATTAATGCCTCAGTTATGATTTCGCCAAACTCACATTTGTCAATAATCTTACCAGCCGTGTCAAACTTGATAAAATAGTGTTCAACAAATTCAAACGGTTTATAGACGCGGATCTGAACTATATTTGTCTCGCCGAATTTAATGCTTGTCCCTATGAAAAGTTTAAGTCGCCTTGACTGGCTTGTCCTTTTAACTGAAACATTTTTCTGTTTATGAGTTAAATCAATTTGTCTCTTTGTTTGTCCCTTTTCAATTTCTATTTTTTCTTCTTTGGTCCATTCTGGGCACCGGTAAATGTAACCCACGAAGATACTGCTGTCCGTTCTGTTGTCAAATTCAATTGCTTTGTACGCTCCGTATTTCTCCTTCCAAATAGTGTCAAAAAAGTAGTCAACGGCAAGTTGTTCGTAATTCGGAGTGGAGTTGGTTGAAATTGATGCAATAAAAAAAATTATTGTCAGCATACTTTTTTTGTTATGGGACCTATGCTTACGCCTTTTGTTAACTTTCCTTTGTGTCCGGGGTTGTTATTCTTCTCTCCAGCAAATAAGTTGTCGCAAAGAAGAAGATCCACAGTAGAGCGACTGACAGATAGCTTTCGAGTTCCAGAGCTATTCCCAGAAAGACAGAGAGGAATAGGCTGCAAAACCCTGCTCTTGAGAAAATTTTACTTTGCGTGAGCTTCCTGTCCATCCCATCCTCCTCATAGTTCATCTTCATGGCACCGAATACCGGCACCATCCACAAAATAAAGAACAGAAGCTTTTCCCAAAAGGATAATGGGATCAGGGCTGTTTTTTCGGAGCGGATCTTGATGTTTTCCTTCTCCGTCAGATAATCATCTAACGCGGCTTCAATGTTAATATCTCTTCTTAACAGTTCTTCCTTTGCGATCTCCACCGCCTCGGGCTCATACTGTTCTTTTTGAAAAATGATATCAAATAACCGGTCACTGGAGTATTGTGAATAGCGGTCAGAGAGTTCGGTTTTGGATGCTAACATGCCAGCGGGATTAATTAACTAATTTAATGTTTTTTTTTTGAAAAGAATTATTATT
>JBBDXJ010000023.1:0-9221 GCA_040902445.1 Cyclobacteriaceae bacterium
AACTATTCCTATGAGCAGGCAAATGAGCCAATAACATTGCCCCCGCAACAGCAAAACCTTAAAGTGTTGCTCGATAAAAGCGGGCGCGCAGGAAAACAGGTGACCCTGGTCTCCGGGTTTGTGGGATCGGCCAACGGCCTGGAAAGCCTGGGGAAACTTCTAAAGTCGAAATGTGGTGTCGGGGGATCGGTGAAAGACGGTAATGTACTCATCCAGGGTGACCTTAGGGATAAGGTTGTTGAGCTACTGCACCGCGAAGGATACAAGGCGAAGCGATCAGGATAGTAACTTGATCTCCACTCACACTTGAAGGATATTTTTTGATCCATTCTGTAGAATGCGGGTTGCCAAAAAAAAGATATGGCAAATTAACCTTTGCCATGTGCTAAAAATGCCGTTGTTTTTTTATTATTTTACATCCCGGGAATACTGCCATAACCTAACATCCGATGATCACCCCACAAGCTGCATCCCCTCAGGAGTTGAATGAGATCCGCGTACGCCGGATAAACATAACCCGGATTATCAAGGATACTTTTTTTATTTCACTGGGTATTCTATCGGCGACTTTCGGTTTAAAAGGTTTTCTTTTGCCCGATGGTTTTTTAGATGGCGGCGCTGTGGGAATTTCGCTGCTGATAAATGCGCTGACCGGTTTCGACCTCTCTTATCTGATTATTCTGATTAACATCCCGTTTATCCTGATAGGCTATACGCAGGTCTCTAAAATTTTTGCTGTTAAAACACTGGTGGCAATCGTGGCGCTGGCCATCTGTGTCGCCGTGATCGACTTTCCATTGATCACGCACGACAAGTTACTGATTGCCTTTTTTGGCGGATTTTTTCTCGGTCTTGGGATCGGGCTCTCCATCCGGGGAGGAAGTGTGCTGGATGGCACCGAGGTACTTGCTATTTACACGAGCCGGAATACTGCTTTAACCGTCGGGGACTTTATTCTCATACTTAACATCCTTATCTTTTCAGTGGCAGCATATTTACTGAATATAGAGACAGCATTGTACGCCATCCTCACCTATCTCGTGGCATCAAAAATTGTGGACTTCGTTGTTCATGGCATTGAAGAATACACTAGCGTGATCATTGTTTCCGAAAAAAGTGATGAGATCAAAAAAGCCATTATCGAAAGGATGGGACGGGGCGTGACCGTATTGAAAGGAAAAAGCGGTTATGGAAAACAGGGCCACCGGGAAACCGATATTGATGTGATATACACCGTGATCACCCGCCTGGAACTTCAGAAGTTAAAGACCGAAATTGCCAAACTCGATGAAGACGCGTTCGTTGTAGAAAATAGTGTGAACGATATCAAAGGAGGTATGATCAAGAAACGACCGCTGACGCATTAGGAGGCATAAACTATTCAGCGCCGATCCATTTGCGGAATTCGGGGGCGGTTTCTTTGCTGACGTGAACTTCTTCCTGCACGGGAGGTTTCAGGAAGACGCGTATTTTTCCGTTGTCGGGTTTGAATTTTTCAATGGCTGACACGTGAGTTAGAAATTTCCTGTTCAGCCGAAAAAAGATCTTCTCATCCAGATCAGCTTCGAGTTCGCCAAGATTTTTATCAATAATATATTGGCGCCCCTGCTGATCCTTCACAAAAACGACTTTGTGTTCAGTGAAGAAATAGGCAATTTCATTCCATCTCAGTGCGATGAATTCAGTTCCTTTTTTCGCTACGATCCGGTCTTTCACTCTCGCGTTTGCCTGGATGAGTTTTTGCATATTGCCCTGGATAAAATGCAACTCCAGTTTTCGGAGTTTGGCCAGCGATCGTTTCAGTTTTTCCTCGGTAATGGGTTTCAGAAGATAGTCGATTGCGTTATGTTCGAAACTTTCCAGCAAGTATTTGTCAAATGCCGTCGTGAAGATGACCGGAAACTGCAACGGATAGTTTCTGAATATTTCAAATGAATGGTCGTCCGAAAGCTGAATATCAACGAAAGCTACATCCGGAGCAGGATTAAGGGCCAGATACTCTTTGGATTCTTCTACGCTGCCTAGCTTTGCGACCACCTCTATGGCGGGATCAATGGCCTGCAACATCGCCTCCAGTTTTGACTGTGCCAGAATTTCGTCTTCAATGATGATCACTTTCATTTGATGTGTTGGTGTATTGAGGTGTTAATGTGCTGGTGTGTTGGTGTGTTGATGTATCTGTCTGAACGCTTTATACTTTTTTCCTTCCCTTATTCCCATATGCCCACCTGGGCTAAAGCCGTTCCAATAGATCCACCCTTGATCCACGACCTAAAGGTGGAGGCAATTGATGTCCTAAACACCCTATACACCTATTTACTTATATACCCATATACTTATTACCTTATACCCTTATGCCCCTTATCCCTAACCTGTGAGGGCAGTGAGTGGCAGGGTAACCTGAAATATATTGCCTTCGACGGGACCGGATGTTATTCCTTCTCCTGTCGTAATTTTGAATCGCTCATCGAGATTTTTCAGACCGATACCTGAGGAATGTTGCAGATTTCTTTTTGTTCGCATCTTGTTGCTGATAATAAGTTTTTTGTCTTTCAGATCTATGTCGATCTGAAGGGGATATTTTTCAGATATCTCATTGTGTTTCACGGCATTTTCCAGAGCAACGAAAACGGAGGTCGGAGGAATGAGAAATTGTTTGTCGAGGTCACCATTGAAATGACGTTTAAAGTGCAGGGCGTTTCCGAAACGCAGATGCAATAAGGCGGTATACTGGTTGGTAAAGGCCAGTTCATCTTCAAGCAACACCAGAGTACGATCTTTCTGGCTTAAAATATACCTGTAGACTTCGGCGAGATTCCCGGTAAAAGCTGCAGCTTTCTCGCGGTCAGTTGAGATCAGGTAGGAAAGGCTGTTCAGGGAATTAAACATGAAATGTGGATCAACCTGGTTTTTTAATGCCGCCAGTTCGGCCTCCGCCTTTGCACGTGAGAGATCAGCGTTCTTCAGTTGTTCGCCTTGCTGTTCCTTGACCATAAACACAGTTTCGTATACGTGGGTGACAAACAAAACACAGATGACATTGATGAGGACAACGACCTGGATAGCAGGCCAGTCGACCTTTTGGAAGTCAGCCAGGCGATACCAGAGACAAAGCCACGCCACGGTAAGTGGTGACGTGTAAAAGATGTTATTCACAAGGAGCAGGATCAGCTTTTCAATTGGTTTGTCAAACCACGTAAACCGTTTTCGTGTGCGGAAGAGTAAATAACGGTTGCCCTGCCAGATCAGATAAGCCAGCAGGATAAAAAAAAGATATCCGAGCCAATATTCCGGATCCTGATATGTCAGATGGCCGAATAGGCCTGCAACATTTGGAATGACTATCCCAAAAATTGGCACACCTATAAGCCTGATCACGCGGTCATTCAGTTCCTGTTCCTTGTTCGGGTTGTCCATAATGGCGGCTGAGCGTAATTTTCTTCCGCTTCAGTCAAAGTTCCGGGTTTTGAATTAATAAAGTTCGCAATTTCAGTTCAGTACCCATTATCTGTTGAAAATTACTTTTACAACTAACCTAAATAAAATCAGCTATGGAAGGATTAAACATCTGGGCGGTGATAGTTGCTGCCCTTTCAACATTTTTGATCGGTGGACTCTGGTATTCCCCCGCAGTTTTTGGCAAACCGTGGATGCGCGAAAACGGATTTACGGAAGAAAGTTTAAAAGGCGGAAACATGGCGAAAATTTTCGGCCTGGCGTTTTTTCTGGCCTTCATTGCCGCAATTAATCTTGCAATGTTCCTGGGCCCGGAAAACAGGGCAGAGATGGGAGCGCTGTGGGGATTTGCCGCAGGCTTTGGCTGGGTAGCAACCTTTGTCGGTACCCATTACCTTTTTGAAAGGAAATCTTTCAGTCTGTTCCTTATTAACGCAGGGTATAGCGTGGTTGCGCTGACTGTAATGGGGGTGATCCTCGCAGCCTGGAAGTGATTAGAATTTACAGGATTTAGGAATTTCCAGAATTAAATTCTCCCAAAACCCGAGGCGAAGGAGTTCGCTTATAGCTTATTGCTTATTGCTTATTGCTTATTGCTTATATTTGGTTCTGTGAACAATCGGGAAATTTTTTTGTCGGCTTTTGGGGAGGTGCTGCTGTTTATAATAGGTGGTATCCTGTTTATACTGGTAGCTTTTTTCGTTTCACGATTATTGCGTCCTAACCGGCCGAACGCGCAGAAATTGAGCACTTATGAAAGTGGTGAGGAAGCAATCAGTTCAGCCTGGACCCAGTTTAATATCCGCTTTTACATTATTGCCCTGATCTTTCTCCTTTTTGAGGTGGAGATCCTTTTTCTTTTTCCGTGGGCAACAATCTTTGCCGATAAGGAACTCATAGAACAAACCAACGGTTTATGGGGCTGGTTTTCCGTAACAGAGGTTGTGATCTTTATCGCACTGCTAGCCCTGGGGTTGGCATATGCCTGGGTAAACGACCTTCTGGACTGGATCAAGCCTGAACCTGATCCCACTCAAATGAGATCGCCTGTACCAAAAGATCTTTATCAAAAAATAAATGACCGTTACGCCGCGGTTAAACGTGTTGAGGGGCCGGCAGCGAACAACTGAATATGAAAGGATTTTTAGACCAGCGATTTGAGAATGGTGGATTTATCATCACCAAACTGGAAGACTTGATCAACTGGGCAAGGTTGTCTTCCATGTTTCCGATGACATTTGGGATCGCCTGTTGCGCTATTGAGTTCATGAGTACAGGAACAACCGTATATGACATGGACCGTTTTGGTATGGCACCCCGCGCCACTCCCAGGCAGTCGGACGTGATGATCGTCGCGGGGACTGTTACTTTTAAAATGGCGGAGCGGATCAAAAGACTTTATGAACAAATGGCAGAACCGCGTTACGTGATCTCTATGGGATCGTGTTCCAACTGCGGAGGTCCTTACTGGCAGCATGGTTATCACGTTGTGAAAGGAGTTCAGAGGATCATACCGGTAGATATCTATGTACCGGGATGTCCGCCACGGCCCGAAGCCCTTATTGGCGGGTTCCTCAAACTCCAGGAGAAGATCAGAAACGAAACGGTGGTGGGACCCAGGGCCATTGAGAAACTCAGGTTGGAAGGCATAAAGGACATAAGGGCATAAAGGGATAGGGGACATAAGGGAATAAGGTTAGGCGGCATCAATTGCCTCCACCTTTAGTCAGGATAAAGAATGGGGTTTAATGAAGGGCTTTAGCCCAAATAGATTGTGTGAATGTGGAGAGACTTGTGCTAAAGCCCATAAGAATTTAGTGTGAAATCCGGTATAAGGTATAGGGTATGGCAATATTTGAGGAATTGTTCCTGGTTGTAGGTGGCAGTTGTGCGCATGGTGGGGCCGTTGCCGACGAAACGATGATTCCAAAAGGCGTGAAGATCCAGCCGGCGGATCTTAAAAGTGTATGTATGAGCCTCCATCAAAATCCATCCGTTTTTTTTGATATGCTTTCCTGTATCACGGTAGTGGATAACGGACCGGAAACAGGAACCATGGAAATTGTCTACAACCTATACTCAATCCCATTTGATCATCACCTGGCGCTGAAAGTAATTGTTCCCCGGGACAGCGCTGAACTAGATTCGGTTGAATCTATCTGGAAAACAGCTAACTGGCATGAGCGTGAAGCCTTTGATATGTTCGGGATAAAATTCAAAGGACATCCGGATCTCCGGAGAATATTAATGCCAGGTGATTGGGACGGACATCCCCTGCGAAAGGACTACAAGCAACAGGAATATTACCGCGGGGTGAAACTTGATTATTGAAACAATGAGCTATGAGCCCCGAGCTTTGAGCAGTGAGTTTGCTCCCAGCTTCCGCACATAGCTCGTAACTCACAGCTCGAAGCCCGTAACTATTTTTTAATGTCATCAGACAAAGTACAATACCAATACAATCCACAGGGATTACAACTCTCTGAACCGAATAAGTTCAAAGTAGAGGATCTGCGTTCGGAGGAGATGATCATCAACCTGGGGCCCCAGCATCCGTCGACCCACGGTGTTTTGAGACTGGAGGTATTAATGGATGGTGAAATTATCAGGCACGTCATTCCACACGTCGGATACCTGCACCGTTGTTTTGAAAAACACGCTGAAAATCTTCCTTACAACCAGGTTATTCCATTCGTCGACCGTTTGGATTATGTAGCGGCCATGAATTGTGAGCATGTGTATGCTATGGGTGTTGAGCGCATGCTGGGCATATCAGAGCAGATTCCCAAACGTGTTGAATATATCCGGGTGTTGATGGCAGAACTCAATCGCATTGGTTCTCACTTCATCGCTATCGGAACCTATGGAATGGACATTGGGGCTTTCACTCCTTTTTTCTGGGTCATGCGCGATCGCGAGCACATACTCAGGTTACTGGAATGGGCCAGCGGAGCCAGGCTGCTCTATAATTATATGTGGATCGGAGGATTGTTTTACGATCTTCCGGTGGGCTTTGAGGGCCGTTGCTCAGAATTCCTTGCATATATCAAACCCAAACTCGCGGAACTGGAAACCATCCTGATCAACAATAAGATTTTTATCGGCCGGACTGCCAACGTTGGCGTACTTCCACTTGACCTCGCTATCAATTGTGGGGTGACAGGTCCGATGTTAAGGGGTTCCGGTTTGCGATTTGATCTCAGGAGGGTTGATGCATATTCGGTTTACCCGGAAATCGATTTTGATATCCCGGTAGGGGAAGGAAAAATGGGTTCCCTCGGTGACTGTTGGGATCGAACCTGGGTGCGGATGCAGGAGATCCACGAAAGTGTAAAGATCGTTGAACAATGTCTCGGCAAACTCACTGCGGATCATAAACGAACCCGTGATTTTGATCCGCAGGCGATGGTGCCAAAAAAGATCCGTCCGAAAGCGCAGGATTTTTATGTGCGAGGTGAAACTCCAAAAGGTGAGCTGGGATTTTTCTTTCGCGCCGATGGTAAAAGTGAAGTTCCTTTCCGCTGTAAATGTCGCTCGTGTTCTTTTGTTAACCTTTCTGTACTTCCCGAAATTTCCAAAGGCATCCTCATGGCCGATCTTATGGCGATCCTGGGGACTATAGATGTTGTTATGGGAGAGGTCGACCGTTAATCCCCGCGGGCGGGCAGATAGCTTGCCCGTCGAGCGCTTGCGTCATGCAACTACGTTTCTTTCAAAAGTTTTGAAAGATCGAGCCTGAAACCTGGCAATACATCTTCTCCGCTGAGCACTTCGTCAGAAGACTTTATTTCCGCTTCACGTTCCTGCCTGTATATGGTTGTTTCTTTTTTATAGGGATCTATCAACCACGCGAGGCGGCACCCGTTGCTCATCCACTCTTTCATTTTTTTGTGCAAGGACCGTTGATTGTCGCTTTGGGAAAGCAGCTCGATCACAAAATCCGGGCATATGTGCGCAAATTTTTTGCGGTCTTCCTGGGTAATCTTTTCCCAATGTTCAATCTTAATAAATGAAGCATCCGGCGATCTCACCGCCCCGTTTGGTAGCGTGAAACCGGTATTGGAATCAAATACCATCCCCAGGTTCGTTATGCGGTTCCAAATGGTTAAATCAGTTGCGATATTAATATTATACCACCCGGTGTACGATCCGGCCGGTTCCAAAATGATAATTTCGCCCTTTGCATTCCTTTCAAAATGAATGGATTCATTTTCCTGGCAGAACCGGAAGAACTGCTCTTCCGTCATTCCTCCGATTGAATTTGTCTTGATTAAATATTCCATGGAGAGGTTATTTATGATAAATATACAATAATTTGAGGTGTCTTTGTTTCCATCATAATGCGGATACTGAACACAAAACAAATCAGGGAGCTGGATGCTTTCACCATTCAGAATGAGCCCATCGCTTCCATCGATCTGATGGAGCGGGCTTCGCGTGCTTTTGTAGACTGGTTTACATTGCGGATTGAGACCACAAAAAAAGTTTGCGTCGTTTGCGGAACAGGAAATAACGGCGGTGATGGACTTGCCATTGCCCGCATGCTGCACCATCGGGGTTACGCCGTGAAAGTAATTATTGTTCAGGGAGGTGTAGCTGAATCGGAAGACTACAAGAGCAATTACAGGAACCTTGGTGAAAAGGTCGAGAAAAGAGAATTGAGATCTGAAAAGGATCCGCTGTCTTTCGAGCAGTGTGATGTACTTATTGATGCGATTTTCGGATCGGGATTGTCACGGCCGGCTGAAGGGTTGTATTCGCATGTGATCGGTCTGATCAATGAATCTCCAGCGCTTCGTATATCGGTAGATATCCCTTCCGGGTTAATGGCAGAGTCGCATTCGGCCGGAGCAATAGTAAAAGCACATTACACCGTCTCTTTTCAACTACCCAAGCTTGCTTTTTTATTACCGGAAACTAATGGCTTTACCGGTGAATGGGTACTGGTGGATATCGGGCTGCACAAACAGTTCATCAAACAAGCTTCTACGCCGTACTTCTATACCAGGTTAAGGGATGTGCGGAAGATTATGAAGGTCCGGTCGAAATATGATCATAAAGGAACCTTTGGTCACGCTTTGCTTATCGCGGGCAGCTACGGCAAGATCGGCGCTGCCGTACTCGCTGCGCGTGCAGCGTTGCGTGCAGGCCTTGGGTTGCTTTCAGTGCGTATTCCGAGGTGTGGTTACGAGATCCTGCAGACCGCCGTTCCCGAAGCCATGGCACAAGTGGATGATGACCCAAAGATTTTTTCGCAACCGCCAGATCTAAGTTCATATACCACCTTGGGAATTGGTCCGGGATTGGGGCAGGATGACCGTACAAAAATTGCCCTTTCCAGGTCTCTGGAAGCCTTTAGGAGGCCTGTTGTAATAGACGCAGATGCTCTGAATATACTGGGCGCTTACCGCGAAATAATAAATCTGGTGCCTCCGGGCAGCATTCTTACGCCCCACCCCAGGGAGTTTGAAAGGCTTGTAGGGCCATGGAAACACGATTTTGAGCGCCTGGAGATGCAAAAACAATTAGCGGTTTCCTTGAAAGGAATTGTGGTATTAAAAGGGGCCCATACATCAATTGCGAATGAAAAAGGGCTTATTTACTTCAATTCGACGGGGAATCCTGGTATGGCAACCGGGGGCACAGGGGATGTGCTGACAGGCGTGCTTACCGGCCTATTGGCACAAAATTATTCTCCTACTGAAGCGGCTATTGCTGGGGTGTTCATTCACGGTTTGGCGGGTGATTTAGCGGTTGCGGAGTGT
>JBBDXJ010000024.1:0-9220 GCA_040902445.1 Cyclobacteriaceae bacterium
CATCACTGTTATCCAACCGGCCCAGAACTTCAAACGACCCATCTCCAAAAACCTTTCCGATATCCTCGGTTTCAACAAAAGCAATAGAGTTCAAATTCGCGAAATCTATGACATTAATCCCTCCTGTTTCATTAAGTAACCCCTTGTGGAAGGGGTCGGTAATGTCCCGGCCGAGGATTTTCATCCAGGGAGGGGTAAAAAACGCGTTTTTTCCCCTTGTATAGGCCTGGGAAAATAATTCTGTCATGCCGTACTCCGAAAAAATCTTCTCCACCCGGAAGCCCGCCGCAAGTGCGGCATGAAGCTCTGATCGTGTTATTTCCTGTCGCCTGCCCTTCATTCCGCCCGTTTCGAATACCAGACAATGGCTTAGATCGGGATTATAACGTTCAGCAAAATCCAATAGTGCAAAGGAAACCCCCCACAGCACGGTTTTTTTTCCATCTTCCTTTAGTTTTTCCAGGTCATCCAGCAATTTCTCTGTATTGTGGAGGTAAAAGCCCGAGTGGGTGGAACGGCTTTTTTTAACAAAATAATCCAACATTGCCACCAGGGAGGAATCGCGCCGCTCGAGGTAGGACGGTAAAAGCGCCAGGAAATGGAAATCTTCCATATTGCCGAAGAAATATTCAAAACACCGCACGGTGTGAGTCAAATAGATGTCAAGATGCCTCACCGGATGGGTAGCGGTTTGTTGACCTGTTGTCCCGCTGCTGGTAAATCTGGCTTCAGGGACCCAGGCACCAGTTTTTACCAGGTGGGTCTTGAGGAAAGATATGGGTAAAAATGGTATATCGGTCAGTGATGATACCGAATGTGCGTCGAGGTGGATATGGGTGATATATTTTTTGTAAATCGGATTGTTTTCTGCCTGAAAATGAAATAGTTGTAAAGCAATATCCTCAAAGTTCTGTTCGTTTACAGAATATATATCAAGGTTAAAACTTTTAAAAGTGTCCAGGCGTTTGCGTAATTTGACGTAATTAATAAAGTAAAATGAAGTTAATTAAGGGTTTAGGGTTATTATCTTTCCTCGTAATCATTTCCGGCTCATGCTTCGATCCCCCGGAATTTCCGGTGGTTCCGCAAATTGAATTTGAGAGGATCGAGTTCGTGAATTCAGTCAGTCCCTCCGATTTTGATTCTCTGAATCTGTATATCAGATTTAAGGATGGCGACGGCGACCTCGGTTTTCGCGAGGGCACAGAGGATATCAGTTATCCATACCACAATGCTTTTTTCTACCAGGCGCTTGATGTAGAACCTGGAGAGATTGCGAAGCTTGAACCGATTTCAACGGTCTCTGGTTTTGTAGGATCAGAAGAATATGACCTCCTCCTTCCCGATCCGAACCTGGGAAAATTAGTGGTCTACAGTTCACGCAAAAAAGACGGGTTCAGCGCGCTACCTCAAACTTTCCACTGTGCTGATTACGAATATCTCGGTGGAAAAGTGGATCCAAATAACCAGGGAGATGGCAGGAGGTTGCTGATCAGGAAAGTTGATCGCGCTGTCCTTGATCCAATGATAAAACTTGTAGACAGCATTCCATTTGCAGATAAGCCCAACGTAACAGAATATTATCAGATCCGTGATACATTGTATTTCACTCCCAATCAGGACCATTATAATATTGAAGTCGATTTCCTCGTGAAAGATCCAACCGCCGATGGTGGCTTCAGGGAATATGACTGGCGCAGGGAATTCTGCACGACCTTTGACGGCAGGTTTCCTGTTTTTTCCGATAAGCAAAGTTCTATTGATGGCACCTTGCGTTACAGCATGACTTCGTTCGGGTTTACAAGCATTTTCAGTATAAAAACCCTGAAGCTACGCGTCAGCATCAAAGACCGCGAACGCCATCCCAGTTATCCGATCGAAACTAATGAATTTACGTTGCTTGATTGATCGGTGATAAGTATTCAGTATCCCCCTAATAAATTGATGGATACTTTACGGGGTCTGCTTCGTGCATGAGCGCGTAAATTTTTTCGAAGATCTCCTCGGCGTTGGGTTTGGTGAAATAATCTCCGTCAGAAGCGTAGGCAGGCCTGTGTTCCTTAGCAGCGATGGTAAGAGGTTTTGAGTCGAGGAACTGATATGCATTCTGTACTTCCAGAACCTCCTGCATCATGAAGGAGGTCGCCCCTCCGGGAACATCTTCATCCGCGAAAGCCACACGGCTTGTTTTTTTTACCGAGTTGACAATTGTATGGTTGATGTCAAAGGGAAGCAGTGACTGCACGTCGATGACTTCGCAGGAGATGCCGGTTTGTTCCAGCGCGCGTGCTGCTTCCATGACTACGCGGCACATTGAACCATAAGTAACAATGGTAAAATCTTCGCCGGTTTTGAGTATCTCCGGTACACCCAGGGGAACAGTAAATTCTCCGATGTTGTCAGGTAATTTTTCTTTTAACCGGTAGCCATTGAGGCATTCAATGATGAGTGCCGGGTCATCCGATTGCAGCATTGTATTGTAAAAGCCCGCTGCCTGTGTCATGTTGCGGGGAACAAGCAGATAAATTCCACGAAGGCCATGGAGGATCATGCCCATTGGTGAACCCGCGTGCCATACACCTTCCAGTCTGTGTCCGCGGGTGCGAATGATCAGCGGAGCTTTTTGTCCGCCTTTGGTGCGGTAGTGTAAGGTGGCGAGATCATCTGACAATGTTTGCAGGGCGTAAATAAAATAATCAAGATATTGTATTTCGGCAATGGGTCTTAACCCGCGCATAGCCAGGCCGATGCCCTGTCCGATAATAGTGCATTCGCGGATGCCGGTATCCGTTACGCGGAGCTCTCCGTGTTTCTGTTGCAATCCTGCAAAACCCTGATTGACGTCACCGATCTTTCCAACATCCTCGCCAAAGGCCAGAACCCGGGGATCGCGTTGGAGCGCGGCATCAAAACACATCTGCAAAACTTCTCTGCCATCGACGACGGATGCGTCCTCCGAATAAACGGGATCCACCCTTTGAACTTTCAAAGCTGATTCAGCTGACTGGCTGTAGAGATGGGAACTATAGCGATCGTAATTAGCAATCTCTGATTGTTTGACCCATTCGATCAGCCTCGTGCGTGACTGCAGATCTGTGTGATGGCGCAAGAGTCGCAGTGCTTTTTTCGCAGCCCGCATCGTATCGAGGCGGGTGGGATTGATCGTCTTTGCCAATTCCATTCTAATCTCTTCAAGCTCAGCTTTTTCCGCGGTCTCCGCCTCCGCCTGCACAATGGTTTCCGTCACAAAGGTCTGATCTTTTTTGATGTCAAACATAAAAGCTCGCCACGCCTTGTCACGGGCAGCCTTTGCAGAAAGTTTAGCCTCTTTCTCGATAGTATCAACTTCTTCGGGAAGGACCATTACTTCATTGATGATCCACTCCCGCATTTTTTTATTGCAATCAAATTCAACTTCCCATGCAAGGCGCTCTTTGGATTTATACCGTTCATGTGAACCTGAAGTAGAATGGCCTTGTGGTTGAGTGAGTTCATCCACATGCAGCAGAACCGGCACGTGTTCTTCACGGCATATACGTTCTGCTTTCTGATAGGCTTCGATCAGCGCGAGATAATCCCAACCTTTCACCGTCAGCATCTCAAAACCTTTTTCCGTTGCCGTGCGCTGCAATCCTGCAAGTGCTTTGGAAATACTTGATTTCGTGGTGTGATATTCCTGCGGCACGGAAATTCCATAAGCATCATCCCATATAGAGGTCAGCATCGGCACCTGCAATACACCAGCGGCATTGATGGTTTCGAAAAACATACCTTCGGATGTAGACGCGTTGCCGATCGTTCCGAAAGCAATTTCATTTCCCTTGGTCGACAAATGAGTCAGGTTCTGAAGCTGCGGATTGTTGCGGAATAATTTCGAAGCATATGCCAATCCCAGCAGACGCGGCATTTGACCCGCTGTAGGAGAAATATCAGCGCTGCTGTTCCTGACCTCCGAGAGGTTTTTCAACCTGCCATTTTCATCCAGCATCCTGGTAGCATAGTGGCCGTTCATCAGCCTGCCTGCCGAGGCGGGATCTGCTTCCAGATCGGTATGTGCATATAATTGGGCAAAATATTGTTGAACCGTAAGTTCACCGATGGCAAACATGAAAGTCTGATCGCGGTAATATCCAGCGCGGAAGTCGCCTTTGCGAAAAACCTTCGCCATGGCGATTTGTGCCACTTCTTTTCCATCACCAAAGATCCCGAATTTTGCCTTCCCCATAAATACCTCCTTGCGACCAATGAGGCTGGCCTCACGGCTTTCCACGGCCAGGCGGTAATCCGAGAGGATCTCTTTTACCCGGGTTTGCGAGTATCTCGTTTTCGCTTCTTTGGTAATGCTCAATCTAAATTCATTAAGAGTACTACTTCATTATGAGCCAATGTCAAGTTCAAAAATAGCCATATCCTGTAACCTTTCAAAAATGATCCTTTCTCATTTCTCACCTGAAGGTCAAGGCGCATCTGCTTTTTCGAAGATGCGCGAAATATTGATCATGGCACTTGAATTTGTCCAAAATATATATGCCATGAAAACGCACACTACCGGTACTTTATTGGGTAATTTTACCTATGTTAAAAAATGTAAAAGCGACCCCTCGATTCGGGTGTGACTTGCTATATTTGCGCCACTTAACGATTGAATTATGCTCATCGGCGTTCCAAAAGAAATAAAAAACAATGAAAACCGTGTAGCGCTGACACCAGCCGGCACACAGGAGCTGGTTAAACGCGGGCACACGGTATACATCCAGCACACAGCAGGAGTCGGCAGTGGTTTTTCAGATGAGGAATATGCGGGCGCGGGTGCGAAACTTTTACAGGATCCTGTGGAAATTTTTTCGCGTGCAGAGATGATCATTAAAGTTAAAGAACCGATTGAGCAGGAATATGCTCTCATCAGGAAAGGTCAATTGGTGTTCACGTATTTTCACTTTGCATCGTATGAGCCACTGGCGATGGCGATGATCAAAAGCGGGGCGATCTGTCTTGCATACGAAACTGTTGAACGCGCAGACGGTACTCTGCCGCTGTTGATCCCAATGTCAGAGGTCGCTGGAAGAATGGCGATCCAGGAGGGAGCAAAATATCTCGAGAAACCCCTTAAGGGTAGAGGAATTTTACTGGGCGGCGTACCGGGTGTAAAACCGGCAAAGGTTTTGATTCTCGGCGCCGGAATTGTGGGTACCAACGCAGCGAAGATTGCGGCAGGAATGGGTGCTGATGTTACGATCGTGGATGTAAACCTGCAGCGGCTGCGTTACCTGGATGACGTGATGCCGAAAAATGTGCACACCATGGTCTCGAATGAATACAGCATCCGCGAGATGGTAAAAGATCACGACCTGATTGTGGGAGGAGTACTCATTCCCGGCGCGAAAGCCCCACGACTGATCACAAGAGATATGCTGAAGACCATGAGGCCCGGAACGGTGCTCGTTGATGTGGCAGTTGACCAGGGAGGTTGTATTGAAACCTGCACGCCTACCACGCACGAAAACCCGACTTATATCATTGACGATGTAGTTCATTACTGCGTGGCTAACATGCCAGGCGCCGTTCCTTACACATCGACCTTGGCTCTAACGAATGCAACCCTTCCCTATGCTGTACGACTGGCAAACTACGGTTGGAAAAAAGCCTGTCTCGATAACCCCGACCTCAGAAACGGATTGAATATGATCGAAGGCCAGGTAGTTTATAAAGCCGTAGCCGACGCGTTCAATCTTCCTTTTACAGACGTAAACACTTTCTTAAGCTGAAAGAAAGTTGTAAGTAATATTCCCTTATTCCCCCGGATAGGGAGGAGTGTCTTCCAGCAAAGTGGTTTTTCTTTCCAGCCAGTCGATGTGGGCGCAGAGGTGGACAAGACCATTTGTTACAGAAATATATTCAGCTTTCAGCGTTGAGTTGTAAACACTGGCCTGCATGAGCGTGGAAGCGGAAACCTGGAGTTCCGGAGATTTGCATTCAACGATCATCCAGGGTTGGCCCTGGCGGTTGAAGACAACGATATCCGTACGCTTTTGCAACTCATTATAGATCAATCCACCTTCTACCCGGATCAAACTCCTGGGATATTTTTTTTTGCCGATCAGATAATGTATAAAATGCTGCCGAACCCATTCCTCAGGGGTAAGCACGATGTACTTTTTCCGTATCCCGTCAAAAATCCATACTTTGCCCCCGGCTTTTTTTAACTTAAAATCGAATTCCGGAAGATTTAGTTTATACATATAATGACAAATTAAGGTATATAAGTAAGTATATGAGTGTATAGGTATATAAGTATATAGGTATAGGGTATATCCCCTCCGCACCGTTATCCTGTCCATAGGACTCCTACGGAAAGCGCGGGCCGGAATGCGGGTGGTAAGAACGAAGGATCTGGTCAACGCAAGGGCGGAGATTGGGTATAAGGTATAAGGATATTGGGTACTGGATAATAAGCGCAGGTGTGAATAGAAAATAATTGATCGAGGTATGAAGACCAAACTGGAGATTGTTCAAAACTGGCTGCCGCGATATACTGGTCAGGCGCTGCGGGAGTTTGGACAATACATATTGCTGACGAATTTCGAAAATTATGTGAAGATGTTTGCTGAGTGGCATAACGTACCTGTCAATGGATTAGACCGACCCATGCGCAGCGCCACTGCCGGTGGAATCACCATTATCAATTTCGGAATGGGCAGTCCCAACGCTGCTACGATCATCGATTGCCTGAGCGCCGTTGCCCCGAAAGCTGCGCTGTTTCTCGGAAAATGCGGGGGATTAAAAAAGAAAAACAACATCGGCGACCTGATCCTGCCCATTGCTGCAATCCGGGGAGAAGGGACCTCAAATGATTATTTCCCACCGGAAGTGCCGGCTCTTCCGGCTTTCGCACTACAAAAAGCGATCTCCACGACCATTCGCGATTTTGGTCACGACTACTGGACTGGCGTAGTTTATACAACCAACAGAAGAGTTTGGGAATGGGACGAAGATTTTAAAGCGTATCTGAGGAAGATCAGGGCGCAGGCCATAGACATGGAAACGGCAACCATCTTCTCCACAGCCTTTCATAATAAAATTCCAACGGGGGCACTATTGCTTGTCTCCGATCAACCCATGGTACCAGAAGGTGTAAAAACAGAACTCAGCGATATGTCGGTCATAAAAAATTTCGTCGAGATCCATCTGCGGGTGGGAATTGAATCACTGAAACAGCTCATTAATAACGGAATAACGGTGAAACATCTCAGGTATTGAGGTGCTGATGTGTTGAGGTGTTCAGTGTTGATGCTTTGGTCCATGGTCGACAGTCCGCAGCAACAGGCAGTTCTCATTTGGCGTGTCCCGGAAACAGTTTTCAAAAGCACTGATGAATTGTCAGTTTCCTCTGGCGGCTTGGTGCCAATAGCTATCGGGATGTCCCGATACCGAGGTCCCCTCTTCCAACTCTACACGAAAACTACCGTGGACTGTGGTCCGTGGACTGTGGACTGTGAACAATATTTTTGGATTTAATGGAAATCAGAAACGCCATACCAATTATAAAGTAGACGGCCAATCCTAAAGCGCTGTAGCGCATGGAACCTGTGAGTTGATTGATGAGCCCATAGCTGAAGGTTCCGAAAACAATGGAAAGGTTAAAGGTAACATCGTAGAAGCTGAAGTAGGAGGCGTGGTCAATGGTGTTCCTGGGGATGAGTTTTGAATAGGTCGCGCGCGACAGCGATTGAATTCCTCCCATGATCATTCCCACGACCACGGCAATAGCATAAAATTCATATTCCGTGGTGATAAAATATGCGGCTATGCAGACACCGATCCAGATTGTGATCATGGTGAGCAGTGACATTTTATTCCCCCGGGCAGCAGATAATCGGGCGAATACATAGGCACCGACTGAACCGACGAGCTGAATAATAAGAATTGCAAGGATAAGTTTGGAATCATCCAGTTTGAGCACGTCAGTGCCAAAGAGCGTAGAGAGGTACATTACGGTTTGCACGCCCATATTGTAGAAGAAGTAGGCGGTGAGGAATCGTTTTAAATCTGGTTGCGTGGAAAGACTTTTCCATACTTTGCGGATCTCCTCATAACCTTTAGTCCAGATATTACCGGATGGTTTCAATCCGAAGGGGTTTTCGGGTAACAACTTAAATGGAATGATTGAAAAACCGATCCACCAGGCCCCCACGAGAAGGAAACATGCCCGTGTGGCTTGTCCGTCATTTGAGAATCCGAAAAACCGGTAATTCATGATCATGATCAGGCAGAGCACCATCATCAGCACGCTTCCATAATAACCCATGGAATAACCGCGTGCGCTGGTTGCATCATAACGGTCTTCGGTCACTATTTCCGGCAAAAAGGCATCATAAAAAACCAGGCTGCCGGAGTAACCGATGCTGGCGGTAATAGAAAAGAGAATGGCCAGCCATAATGTACTCACATCTGTGAAGAAAAAAAGACCCATGCAGGAAAGGGCGCCCAGCCAGACGAAGAATTTCATAAATGCTTTTTTATTTCCGGAATAGTCGGCCATGCCAGATAGAAGCGGGATGATCGCTGCGACAATCAAAAAAGAAAATGACAGGGCATAGGAATACAAATTTGAATTCTGAATGGAAAATCCGAGAAAGGTGACCATGTCACTTTCCCCCGTGGTGGCTATGGCTTTATAATAGACCGGGAAAATGGCGGAAATTACGACCAGGGAATAGACTGAATTAGCCCAGTCATACATGTACCAGGCACGCATTGTTTTCGGATTGTTGAGCAGCGGAGACTGGATGATGGAGTCCATTTAGTGGGGTAAGAAGCAGCAATATAAAATTTAACCGCGATATCCTTTTAACTTTCGGGTGACCCGCAAACGACATAAAATTTTTATCGATTTGCAAAGCCTGTGATTTCTTGATTTATTTGTGCCCTTCTTTGCCCGCCGAAGTCAGCGTAGGCGGGGCTTTGATCGGGAGAGATGTCCGAGTGGTTTAAGGAGCACGCCTGGAAAGTGTGTATACCCCTAAAGGGTATCCAGGGTTCGAATCCCTGTCTCTCCGCGTTAATGCGTTTTTTTGCCATTCAGGGCCATAATGGTAACCCCTCTGGTAACCCATTTAAATACAAAAAAAGCCCTCCATTTCTGAAGAGCTTTTTTAGGGAATTCCTTTTCGCCGGTTCCCGCCAATCCCGGTCTTGTCTGCAATGCGAGTAAACAAATATA
>JBBDXJ010000025.1:0-9067 GCA_040902445.1 Cyclobacteriaceae bacterium
CTTGTTCTTAAGATAGACAGGCAGAAAAAAAACCGCCACGATTATCAGGGTTGCTGCAGCCATCCATTCATATGTAGAAATGGCCAGACCAAGGGCAAAGCCCGATCCGGACATACCGATAAAATGTTCAGCGGAAATGTTTGAGGCGATCAAAGACGCACCGATAGCCCACCAGGTAAGTGAACCTTCAGCAAGGAAAAAATCGCGGGAATCGATTTGGCTGGCCTTCTTGCGGTGATAAATGTAAAGGCCATAACCGCTGACAATAATGAAATAAAAAAAGAATACGGTGTAATCAGCAAGGTGGAGTTCGTTCATGCAGGATCAGGACGAGGTTCGGCTCAAGGTAAAGAACTCCTGTTGAATAGAAAAGTGTTGATGTGTGTTTCGTGTGGTGCTGCCTGAGACTATATCCTTGTACCAATCTCCCTCATCACTCTCTCCACCATCCTGTCGCAATACCTTAGATTAAATTCATAGATCTCCTCGGGTGAATACATCTTTTCAATTTCAGTCCGCAGCATCTTTTTCGCGCGGTTGAGTCTGACCTTCACATTGCTTTCAGAAATGCCAAGGGCTTCAGTGGTATCCAGAACACTAAGACCATTTAGTTCGCGAAGGGTAAAGACGATCCTGAAATCCTCCGGTATCAGGTTGAGTGCATCTTCCAGCACATTCCCAAGTTCTTTATTGACCATAATCTTTTCTGTATTTGACGTTTCATGAAACAGGGGTACGTGGTTTTCCGTGTTGGTTTTTTCAGCAATGACTTCTTTCTGATAGCGCAATCTTTGTTTCTTCTGATAGCAGTTGTTTAGCATGATCCTCGTTAGCCACGTTTTAAAGGACGAACGATTCTCAAAATCCCGTAGATGAAAAAAAGCCTGGACGTATGCTTCCTGCATGAGGTCTTCCGTATCGGGGTGATTGTAATGGTACGTGCGCCCGATCCTGTAAAGGTAGGGATTGTATCGTCTGATGAGGATCTCGAAAAGCGCTGTATCGCCTTCAATTATCTTCTCAATGATTTCAGTATCGGAATATTTCAGATCTGTTTTCTGCATGGCATTTCTCAATTGTTTTGCAAACCTATCCGGTCTTTAAGGATGAGGCTTCCGCCGAGGTAGTTGCCGAACATCATGAATGTAATTAAAGCTCCTTTGATTATCAAGATCACAATATCGCTCCCAGCGCCACGCCCCCGGCCATTGCATAATATGCCGCGGTGGCAAAAGAGTGGTCACCCCTAAAATAACCCACGATTGAGCAAAAGAGATCCATTGGAAGCAGCGCGGCCGGAAAATGAATAAGCATCATGTGAACCGGATGTCCGAATATCCTCATGGCTCAGGCAAAGGCAAATATTAACAATGCTACAAAACCCGCCACGGCCAGCAAAGCGTGCACAAAGGCAATGGAATACGGACTCATTTTTTTCTGAAGATCGCGGAAGAACATGTAGAAACCACCGAGGGCCGCAATGATAAAAAGGATAAGGGCAATGTTGGGGTAATTGTCGCGGTTTTGCATGGCGAAGACGATGAGCAGCACAAGTCCAAGCGCGGCAAATACTCCGTGGGTATAAACAACTGCTCTTGACACGTCTTTTTTTGTCAGCCACTTGACAAGAATAGTCAACCCAAAAACGGCGGCAAGAGCAAACACAATAATGGTTACATAGATAAGGTTCATGATCTTGGAATTAGGTGAAACATTGTCTATTAGAGTGGACCAGTGCCAGAAAGGTTACAACCCCTAAAGGGGACTGGGGGTTGATTAAGTCCCCTTTAAGGGATTTAGGGGTTTTATTTCGCCGCAACAGGCTGGTAGGTATAACTTAATTCTCGCAAATACCAGCCATTTTTCGAGTAAAGTCTTTGAGTTATTGCCATCGTCCGCGCCCAAAGCCTTGAGGCTTCTTCACCCATCACTTCATTGTTTTTCTTGGATTTGGTAGCATAATCCAGTTCATCTTTTGCCCAATTAACAATTATATATCCCGGTTCTCCGCCGAAAACTATCCGGTAAGTCTGGTATCCTCGCGGAGCATTTTTTGCTTTATAAAGTTCGATCCACTCTTTCGCTATCTGATCCACCTCTGCCTGTTTCCCTGGCATCGGAAACCAGAACACTATGTGGCAGAAATTTTCACTTTCACCAGGTGCGAGGTAGGTATATTGTGGCAGGAGCATCGTAACAAATTCGCTGTGCGATTCAATACACCTTTCTTTTTCGGCCAGCAATTTTGCAAATGCCTCCTTCCCCACCTTGTTTTCAATCTCGCCGAAACCTTTATATACAGCGCCAATATTCAGATCCTGCATCGGAGAGAAGAAATAGAATGTATTATCATCCTGTCTGAGAACGTTGTAATTCAACGTGACCCCCTGCCTTTGATACGTCTCTTTGACATTCTTCAAAAATTTAAAGTAGTCAGCATTCATAGAAGGTTTTACAACATCGGCATGTGCGAAGAATTGTAGCGGTGATTGCGCGGCGGCCAGTCCCGCAATGATCAGGAGGCAACCAATTAGCTTGATGAGTTTCATAAAAAAGGGGTTTGGGTTTTGAGAAGCGTTAAGTAATGTAACCGTTATAAGAAAAGATTCCTATGGAGAATGTAAAAATCGAAAGTCAAAAAATACTTCAAACTGTTAATGGATTGCCTTCGTATACCAGAGCTCAGGGATTGATTTGGCTTGGGCAGTTTTCGTACACGCCGAATTTTTTTCTGTACTTGAAAATACCTGTACGCAAAGTTCGAACACGCGTCCCTTTGTTCACAAAAGTTGAACAATACGTTTACGCCGCATTACATGCTGACTTCATATTAGCTGGGGACGGCGCACGAATTAAAGTGATGCTCGATTTTTCCTCTCCTTTAGGAGAGGCTGAAAAAGAGCAGGAACTAAAATGCGCGAGCAGAAGGGTGAGGTGATTCGGAGCTGAGGTTTTTTGCAAATAACGAGGTGACTTTCGAAGTGTGCAGCTGTGTTGGCAGTGAAAAGAGGCATTTCAAAAGACAGCGATTTTAAGCTGTCAAGTGCAAACGGTGTAATTCAGTCACTAAAGCAAAAAAAAACGTGTCCATCCCTGAACACGTTTTTTTTATAGCTGGACACTTTTTTCAAAGCATTTAATCTCGAATCAAGCACAAGCCCTGATCGGGATCAATTGCAGAATTGCCTAATTGGCAAAATTGATCAAGTCGCCCAGGTCTTCCCATTCCCAGCCTCAGATAAAGGAATGCATCCTTTATAGGCCCCTGGGACGGGCACGTACTGCAATACCTGCGTTGCACCTGGCTCCGAGGTAAAGAAGCCGAGCATGGTCAGCTCTTTCATCATGAGAATGAAAGGTCTCTTCGGTTCAGGGTTAGTGGTTTGTTCCGTTTCAACCGCTTCATCGTGGATCTTTTTCACCAATGCAGTCTGATCTTCTTCGTCGAGTTCCGCGAAATCATCACCGTATTGTTTTTTGGCTTCCTCATTAAAAGCCAGCAATCCATCGGTGAAAAATTTCTGGTCCTCCCCGGAATAAACCTCTTTTAACATCTTATCGATAAAGCCAGGCACACCAACATCTTTTGCACCCGGTGTATCCGTGCGCGGAATGATGATCTCGGCAACCTGCGTTACAACTGAAGCCTGATCTTCATTGAGAAATACCGGCTTCCAGTCGATGCCCGGCTTTGCTGTGCAACCTTTCAAAACACCCATAATAGCGGGAGCAGAAACAACTCCTCCCATTAACAATGCCGTGCGTTTAAGCGCTTCTCTTCTATCCATGATGCTATAGTTAAATATTCTTTTTCTTCAGTTCACTTACTGCATGGTCTGCTGCCCGTGCTGTGAAAGCCATATATCCAAGCGAAGGATTATGACACGCAGCCGAAGTCATGAATGAGCCATCGGTGACATACACATTCTTGCAGGCATGAACCTGATTCCACTTATTCAACACGGAGGTTTTGGGATCTTTACCCATGCGGGCAGTGCCCATTTCATGTATACCTAAACCGACGCCGATCTCGTTGTCAAAAGTTCCGACATTCTTGTACCCGGCCGCCGACAACATTTCCGCAGCATCGTTGGCCATATCCTTCCGCATCTTGTATTCATTGTCGCGCAGGATGGCGTCAAAGGTTAAGGTCGGCAAACCGTGTTTGTCTTTCAGATCCTTGTTGATGACGACATGGTTTTCATGGTAAGGAAGAATTTCTCCAAAGCCTCCGATACCCATGGTCCACGCTCCTGGTTTTGTGATCTCCTCTTTGAGTTGTGCACCCAGGCTGAGTTCTTTGACCATGCTTGTCCATCCCTGGCGGCTTGCGCCACCCTGGTAGCCAAATCCGCGTATGTAGTCGCGATCATTTTTTCCGATGTTGCGATAACGTGGAATGTAAATTCCATTTGCTCTTCTTCCGGAATAATACTGGTCTTCAAAGCCGTCGACTTCCGAGGCGGCGCCGACACTGAGATGGTGATCCATGATGTTGCATCCCAGTTCACCGCTGTCATTTCCAAAACCATTCGGGAAACGGTTGGAGATTGAGTTCAGCATGATGAACGTGGATCCAAAAGTTGAAGCGCAAAGGAAAATCACGCGCGCAAAAAATTCTTCCTGCGCACCCGTCTCGGCATCAATCACTTTTACACCGGTTGCTTTTCCTTTTTTCTCGTCGTAGATCAATTCATACACAACAGAGTTCGGTCTCAGTGTCATGTTGCCAGTTTTCTCTGCAGCAGGAAGGGTGGAAGCATTACTACTGAAATATGCACCATACGGACAACCGCGTGAACACAAATTCCTGTACTGACACGTGCCCCTTTGCGGACTGTGAGGAAGAGGCGCAGTCGCGTGTGCCGTCCGTCCAATGGTGGTCAACCGGTTAAATTTTTCTTTTGTGGTTTTTTTGAATTGCAATTCCACACAATTCATTTCCATGGGAGGAAGGAATTTTCCATCCGGAAGTTGTGGCAACCCTTCGGCTTGGCCACTTACGCCAATGTAGGATTCAACATAATCGTACCACGGAGAAATATCTTTATAACGCACAGGCCAGTCAATGGCAATGCCATCTTTTGCGTTAGCAGTAAAATCCATATCGCTGAGGCGATAACTTTGACGGCCCCAGGTTATAGAGCGGCCGCCCACGTGGTAGCCGCGCATCCAGTCAAAGCGATTTATTTCTGTGTAGGGGTTTTCAAGATCATTAACAAACCAATGTTTGATGGAAGGTTTAACTGTGTAACCCGTTCGTGCTTGTACACCTTGTGTCCTGAGAATTTCCTGGGTAGGCCGGTCGGCATTTTCGAAATCCCAGGGATCTTTTGTAGCCGTTGGGTAGTCCGGGTGCGTCACCATTCTGCCGCGTTCGAGCACGAGTGTCTTTAGGCCTTTTTCCGTTAACTCCTTTGCGGCCCATCCACCGCTGATGCCAGTGCCAACCACGATAGCATCAAAGGTGTTTTGCTGTTGTGCGTCTATGTTCAGGTACATTTGTGAGATATGTTTGCCTAAAATTAAACAACTTTCTGAAAGAGAAAAATGGGCACGAGTGTGTAATACCCTTTCACCACTTGGGAATGTATGTGTGATGGCATCGTAGGGACGCATGATCATGCGTCCCTACCACCTGCCCGCCTGGCCACCCATGTACGGATCCTATTCGATAAGTTCAGACAATTCCAGCCAGCGCAGGGTTTTTTCGTCAATAGAATCCGAGATCATTTTGATCTCCTTCGACCATTGCACGAGCTGCTGGTGGTCGGTGGATCCATTGGTGAACCGCATGGCGATATCTGATTTCTGTTTTTCGAGTGATTCGATCTCGCCATGGAGTTTTTCAAACTCCTGCTTTTCTTTGAAGGTTAACTTTTTCTTTTCCGGGTTCTGCGCCGGTGGAATATCCCTTACCGAAGACAGAACAGGTTTCCCGTCAAGGTTGCGCGCTTCATCTTCATCGAGCCAATCGCGGTAGTCGGTATAGTTCCCGTTGAAAAGCCTGATCTTTCCATCTCCTTCAAAAACAAATAACTGGTCTACCAGATGATCCATGAAATAACGGTCATGGGATACCAACAATAAACACCCGGCAAAATTTTCGAGGTAATCCTCCAGTACATTCAGTGTATCAATATCAAAATCGTTGGTTGGCTCGTCCAGGATCAGAAAGTTCGGATTCGTTACAAGTAGTTTCAGTAACTGCAGACGCTTTTTTTCTCCACCGCTGAGCTTACTGATGTAGTTGTATTGCTTTTCGGGAGGGAACAGAAAGTTGTCCAGGAATTTTGATGCGGAAACCTGGGATCCATCGGCCATCGTAATAAACTCTGCAATTTCCTTTACTTCTTCTATGAGGCGGTTGTCCGGATTAAGGGTGATGGTTTCCTGGGTAAAGTATCCGAATTTTGTCGTAACCCCCCGTATCACTTCTCCCCTGTCAGGTTTAAGGTTTCCCGTAACGATATCGAGAAAGGTGGATTTGCCAACACCGTTTTTTCCCACGACTCCGATGCGATCTTTTTTCTTGAACACGTGCGAAAAATCTTCGATGATCTGAAGGTCGCCGTACTTCTTGGAGATGTGCTCGACTTCCAGGATCTTACCTCCCTGCCGCGCTTCTCTAAAATCGAGTTCAAGTTTTTCTTTCTTCAGGTTCTGTGATGCTTTTTTCTCCAGTTCATAATAGGCGTCCACGCGGTATTTGGCCTTCGTTCCGCGGGCGCGGGGCTGGCGCCGCATCCATTCCAGTTCTTTCTTTAGCAGATGTCTGGCCTTTGTAACTTCCACTTTTAAGATCTCTTCGCGTTCGGCTTTCTTTTCCAGGAAATAGGCGTAGTTGCCCTTGTAGCGGAAAAGCTGGCCGCGGTCAAGTTCGATGATCTCCGTGGCCACGGCATCGAGAAAGTAACGGTCGTGCGTGACCATAATAAGTGTGATGTTCTGCGCGGAGAGAAAGTTCTCCAGCCATTCAATAGCGGTGAGGTCCAGGTGGTTTGTAGGCTCATCCATGATGATGAGATCGGGTTCGAGCAAGAGCACCTGCGCGAGAAAGATACGTTTCCTTTGACCTCCCGAGAGGGCGCCGAATGTTTTGTCGATGTCGGGAACCCCCAGCTTTTCAATCACCTCATGCACCTTGGCTTCGTAGTCCCACGCTTTGAGGTCTTCCATCCTTTCCAGTACAGCCTGCATGCGTTCCGGAGTGGTATCGGGATGGTGGATACAGTCTTCATATTCCTTCACTACCCTGGCCACTTCATTGGTTTCGCTGAAAAGCAGGTCTTTGACGGTGATGTCGTCACTGACGGATGGTGTTTGCGTAAGATAGCCAAGCCGGATGCCCTGGCGTACGCTAACTTTACCGGAGTCAGGCTGGATTTCGCCCGTGAGGATTTTTAATAATGTGGATTTGCCGACACCGTTGTTGCCGACAAAGCCGAATTTTTCGCCCTGGGAAATTCCCAGTGAAATGTCCTTAAATAACCAACGGTCATCAAATGTTTTTGAAATGGATTCTGCAGAAAGAAAATTCAAAGCCTGAAAATTTAAGGCGCAAATGTAATCAATTGACAATTGACAACAGGACCGTGTAAATTTTTTAGCAGGCGGCACCAGTCGAAAAGAAAGTCTATTGGCGGGTGACCTGACTCAGGCTAGTGCTTCCGCCTAACATCCGTCTGGTGGATGAAGTCGGTTGCCCTACTACGCTAAAGCTTCTGCCTGCACTAAAGTTTCGGCAGACAGGTCGGTTGGCAAAGTAAGGCCGCAGCTATCGAGTTCAAGCTAAAAGTTCAGTACTGCCTCTTGTCTCCCCCTGGATTTTACGGCAGCTAAAGTATTGGATTGAATGATCACCGGAATGCGGTTATCGTATAAAAGTTGTTTGACGGTGCGTTCCCAATCAAAGGTCATGAACCGGAATGATACTCTTCCCTCATCTTGCTGATCTTTTTCTACAGGACCGTTGTCCAAAGAATAGGTCGAAAGTGTGTTGTAGAGATTGCGGCGATTGTACAATAAATAGACTTCCCACAGTTTGATTTCAACAATTTCCTGACGGGAATCCTTAAAACCTCCAGGTGCGTCGGTGAATGTTTGCATAACAGTATGATTAGGTTGAAGATGGACACTAACTCCTAAAAAAATCGTTCCAAACAGCTGTGCAGAATCCAGCAGCCCGGCAACTGCCTGCCCGCCGAAGCTCTAGCGCAGGCGGGGCAACCGGCAACTGTGCGCAGGCCTGGCGCGCTGATCAGCTTTTCAATTTCTCCTCTTCTTTTTTGGCTTTAATACGCTCCTTTTTGATATCGATCCTGACAAAGGCGTAGAGACTCATATAGATATTGGCAATCCAGACCAAGGCAAAGCCGGCAATGAGGTATCCCCTCCAGCCATCCATTAACAGGTGATACCGGGTGATTATGAGCAGGAGGATGGTGACGTAGTGGCTGAAGCAATATTCGCAGGTGAAAAAATAAAAGAATTTTCGGACCAACAGGTATTTTCCGTCTTTGCTCGTTCTGACACAGTATTCACGTGATTCCCGGAAAACCTCCTCGTGGGTAATAGTCCATGATATAGAAGCAATTGGTATTGCCAGAATAAAGAGCCAGATGATTTGAGTTCGCAGATCCATAGAATATTTACGGCAGTACACAATTTTTGGTCCACGTTCGACCTTCTACCCTCAACTAATGGGTGGATGACGGGGGATGATGCTATGGAAAGCCCAAACATATCTCACACACGAGCTACTCACCACTCCTATGTAACATCAACGTCACGACCTATTTCTTGGCAGGAGTGATCAGAGTTACAGTCTCCGCAGTGTCTTCCACCAGCCGGCGGAGACGCTGCGGCTTCGAAAGATGAAATTTCAAGCCAACTCCGATTACCGAACAATAGTGCACTTCAACCGCAGAGTCCCTGAGACAGGAGACTCCGCGGAGACGAAAAGACAGGAGACTCCTCGGAGACGAATGTTATTGCTTTATCAAAGCCGACTTTACAGTCTCCGCAGTGTCTCACGTCTCGTGGACGCTGCGGCTTCGAAAGATGA
>JBBDXJ010000026.1:0-1377 GCA_040902445.1 Cyclobacteriaceae bacterium
ATAAACTGCTTCTGGTAATGACCGGAGCTTTTCTCGCACTCCTGATACTCAATGTAGATGCTCAGCCCCTCCGTGAGCCGCAGGCACTTGAGATCGCCTATAACAAGACGACAAGCCTGGTCTTTCCGACAATCATAAAATCGGTTGACCGCGGAAGCCGTGACCTGCTCGCGCAGAAACCTAAGGGAGTTCAAAATATCCTTCAGCTAAAGGCGGCAAGACATGGATTTCCGAATACGAACCTGACCGTGATCACCTCGGACGGAAAGATCCATGAATTCACGGTGGCTTATTCCAAAGCGCCGGGTAGTCTGGTAATCAACATCGGTAATAGTGAGAGCCATGAACCCATGGATCCCGAACCGATTTTTGAAACCGAAATGACGGAAACCGAAATGGAAAAGTGTGCTTCTCAAATCGTGAATGCCAAACGGAGCATCAGGTTTGTCAAAGAGTCCAGGCACAAGATGGGCCTTTTGCTGCACGGGATTTACATAAAAGACAACGTTATCTTTTATCATTTCCGGATCCGGAATCAATCCAACATCAGTTACGATGTCGACTTCTTGCGCTTTTACATTCAGGACAGGCAAAAAGTAAAGCGAACCGCTTCCCAGGAGGTGGATGTCAAACCTATTTACGTGTATGGAAATGGTGAAACCATAAAAGGCAAGTCAACGGAGGATGTGATCTACGCCCTCGGGAAATTTACCATCCCGGATGCAAAACGCCTCATCATCGAAATGTTTGAAAAGAACGGGGGGAGAAACCTCAGCCTGGCAATTAAAAACAAGACCATTGTCAATGCCCTTGTGGTCGATTAAGGGATACTATCATGCTGCATGAACAGGAGATTTATTATAAACTATTAAACAAAACACTTATGAATGTCAAGAACCTTGAATTTCTGAAAGACGGCCTGAAGTATTTGGGCTTCGGCGACAAACTCAACGCCGATCTTGAAAACAAAATAAAGGAACAGCCGAAAGAATTCAGCCTTCCGCTGGCCGGGGACTTCAATCTGACCGGAACGATCAAAGACCGCGTGGATTACAAACTTGATTTCAGGAAATCCGATCAGACCGATATGTATTTCCTGAATCGCTACCAGGCTACCTTGAAGCATGAGGACCCGGCGCAGGAGAAAACACAGACGTTCTACATCACGAAGAACTCCGGGATCACGGCCAAGGAAGCCTACAATCTCTTAAATGGCCGGGCGGTTAACAAAGACCTGAACAATAAAGAAGGCCAGCCCTACAATGCGTGGCTGCAACTCGACTTCCAGGAGAAGGACAAAAATGATAACTATAAGGTCAAGCAATACCATGCAGGTTATGGCTATGACCTTGAAATGGCGATGTCCAAATATACCAT
>JBBDXJ010000027.1:0-1375 GCA_040902445.1 Cyclobacteriaceae bacterium
TGCAACACTAGCTTCACGCTGGGCCTTTCAGGCCACGCGAAGCCTTATTTATTATCTCCACTCCTGATTCGCTTACTTTTGAAATGGATGAGTGTAGTGAACAGGACACTGGATCAATTCCCTTCTCCATTCTATATGTGCTCTTACCATTCCTCTTGTTAGTACTTCTTAGTGTGGGGATCTTCGGCATCCCACCACGCGGCCTTGCGCGATGCCTCGCAATGACATACTGCGGAGGGTGCGCAACTCAGTTCATCCTTACCGTCGCTGCAAGGCACCACGTGTTTAACAAAATTCAATTCGATGACTTAACTCGCATCGTTCAATGTTTCAAACGAATGTGGGATGTGAATTTGAAATTTATGTGAAGCTATTTATCTACACAAGTAGTTCACTCACAACACTAAATGCCTTCGGCGGTATACTTGTGAGAACGGCACACGTTTTATAGATAGATAAGTACTCCCATTCTTCTTACAAATCTTTGGAAGCAAAAAAATTCCATACGGAATTTTTGATAGAAATCTTATAAATAATTTAATATGAAAACAAGACTACTCGGTGCATTTGCAGCAGTGCTGCTGTTGCTATTGCCCAATGTGAACTACGGACAGGATGCACCCGACCTGGGAACAACTTCAACCTACGCGTTATTCAGCGCAACAGGTGCTTTTAACAATATTGGAGCAACAACAACAGTAACCGGAGATGTTGGCACACATGTCGGAGCTTTTAATGCATTCCCACCAGGAATTCTTGTCGGACAACGTCATGTGGCAGATCCGGGGTCGGCTCAGGCCGCGGCAGATGTGAGGGTTGCCTATAGTTATCTGGACAACGTTACCTGCGGAAAGGTAATAGACATCACCATGGGAAGCGGACAGATCCTTAAGCCAGACGTTTATTGCTTGGGAGCTGCTTCAACATTAAATGGCGATTTGATCCTTGATGGGGAAGGCGACCCCAGCAGAATATTTATCTTCAAGATAGATGGTGCTCTATCTACTACTACTTTCTCCAAGGTTATTCTAAAAAACTCGGCCTCCATATGCAACGTGTATTGGCAAATAAACGGTCAGGTTCAATTAGGAGAAAATTCGGTTTTCCAGGGAACAATTGTTGCCAATGGAGCCATTATCTTATTGGACGCCGCCTCGCTGTTTGGCAGAGGCCTTACCCAAGCGGGAGCAATCTCCTTGCAAAACAATGTTGTTAACCTGGGAGTGCAGACTGCTACGCCTGTCATTACAGCCAGTGGTCCTACCACACTTTGTCCCGGAGGAAGCGTAAAGCTCTCGGGAAATAAGGGAGGAATCTGGAGTACCGGAGCCACCACACCATCCATTACAGTTACCAAAGCCGGTGACTATTTTGT
>JBBDXJ010000028.1:0-9014 GCA_040902445.1 Cyclobacteriaceae bacterium
GCAATTAAAAAAGAAAGTGGTTTATATGTAAAAGATCTCTACAGTGAGATGGCTGATAACCTTGCGGCGGAATGGAAAAAAGAATTGGATGGCATGGTGCTGACGCCTTTTATGAAAGTGAATTCGCGAAACAACAGGGCCTATACGGACTATCTTTATCCGCAACCGCTCGCGGACGGGACCATTCTTGTAATGAAAAAAGGAATCGGTGATATCGAGCAATTTGTGTTGCTGCAAAAGGGAGACGAAAAAGTTTTTACTCCAGGGCTGATAAATGACACAGGAATGCTTTCCGCGGAAGGCAGTACCGTGGTCTGGAACGAATACGGATATGATCCGCGCTGGAGAATAAAGAATTATTCACAAATAAAGACCTTTAATCTTTCCACCCGGAGGAAGAACAGGGTCGGTCCGAAACGCAGTCGTTATGCCAGCGCGGCGATCACGGCTCAGGGTGATAAAATCGCCACAGTTGAAACCAGCGTCGAATATGAAACCAGCCTGGTGGTACTCGATGCCAGGAATGGGACGGTGCTAAAAAAATTCCCGAATCCTGACAATGCATTTTACTCCATGCCGCGGTGGTCGCCGGATGGAAAAAATATCGTTGTGCTGAAAACAGTATCAAAAGGTAAGACCATTGTATTGATTGACTATCCATCCGGAACAATAAAAGACCTTTTACCCGTAACCCAGGAGAACGTAGGTTATCCTGTTTTGTATGACAATTATGTTTTATTCAATTCTCCCGAAAGCGGGATTGACAATATTTATGCAATTGACCTCAATACACAAAAGCGCTTTCAGATCACGAGCAGTCGTTTGGGTGCTTACAATCCCGCTGTTTCCAGTGATGGCGAGACCCTGGTGTATAATGATCAAACCAAAGACGGCCTGGATGTTGTAAGTATACCTTTCGAACCTTCGGGATGGAAACCTTATGAGGTGGAAAGGCGGGCAAGTTTGTTTTTCCGTCATCTGATCGAACAGGAGGGGCATCCGGATATTTTCAAAGATGTGCCGGCAACCGCGCAACCCTACGAACGATACCGCAAGATCAATGGCATCATCAATCCGTACAACTGGGGGGTTACTGTAGAAAGTGATCTTTCAGAGGCGAGTGTCGGCATTCTTTCCAGAGATATTCTAAGTACGACTTCGATTGGCCTTGGATATTATTTTGATATCAGCGAACGTACTTCTGCGCTTAGGGCACAGGTTAGCTATCAGGGATTGTATCCAATAATCGATGTGTCAGCTTCGATCTCCAACCGATCAGTTAACGAGGGAGGAGTCCAGTTTTATGACACTTTAGTCGACCCGGTAACCACGGAAACACGCGAGGTGATTTTTAAATGGCGCGAGAAAAATATCCAGGCCGGGTTGCGCGTACCACTTCTGACCACGAAGTCAAAGTATCACAGTGAAGTAACCATTGGCAATTCGGTTGGCCTTACGCAGGTTTCGGATTTTGAAAATAACATTGACAGCACCACCGGGCGATTGGTTCCCAGGGGTGACGAACTCGCTTATTTTTTCCGCGACTATGTCGATAACGGTCAGCTTCTTTACAACAGTTTTACTTTCTCCGCCTACAGGCTGTTGAAACAGAGTCAGCGCGACATTAACAGTAAGTGGGGACAGCAGATAGAAGTACAATCTATTGAAACTCCTTTCGGCGGAGATTTCAGCGGGCGGTTATTTTCTGCATTTGGAATACTGTATTTTCCGGGCCTTGCCCGGCATCATTCATTTTGGACCTATGGAGCCTACCAGCACACGAAGTTTGAACAGGTCCGCCAGAATTATGTTTTCAGAAACCAGGTGCCCACTCCCCGGGGTCAGACCGTCGGAAGATTTCAGCATTTCTATTCCGCATCAGCGAACTACACTTTACCCGTCTGGTACCCCGATATTGCCATCGGTCCTTTGCTCAACATTCAGCGGCTGCGGACAAACTTCTTTTTTGATTATGGCTTGGGAAGAAGTCCATTGTTTACAAGCAGCCAGGAATATTCTTCGGTGGGCGTGGAGGCCAAGGTTGATATAAACATCATGAGATTTTTACCGCAATTTGATATCGGGGTACGCTTTAGCAAAGGGCTTGTGCCATCCACAACGGAATTTGAAGTGCTCATCGGCACATTTAATTTCTAAAAAGGAGCAGATCTTAAAAATTCCTTGAAAATCCCCCTGAATACCCTATTTTTGGAGGCTTATTCCGGGCGGTAAACTTGGGGGTGAACAAAGCCGGGGAACAATCATTTAACTTTAATTTACAAATGGCAGAAATCGTACGAATGCCCAAAATGAGCGATACCATGACGGAAGGTGTGATCGCCAAATGGCATAAAAAAGTAGGGGACACGGTGAAGTCGGGCGAACTGATGGCAGAAATCGAAACCGATAAGGCTACGATGGACTATGAATCCTTCAACACAGGAACGGTTCTTTATCTGGGCGCGCAGGAAGGACAGGCCGTCCAGGTCAATGACGTGCTGGCCATTGTAGGAAATAAGGGCGAGGATTTCAAATCATTGTTGGAAGGTGCGGGGAAGCAAGCACAAAACGGAGGTAAAGCACCAGAATCAAAACCCGACCAGAAAGCTGCCAAACCACAGGAAAGCCAACCGCAGCAGGGAGCAAAAGAAACCGCCACCGCAGTAGATACATCCGGGATAAAAGCGGAGATCGTATTGATGCCAAAGATGAGTGATACCATGACCGAAGGGGTTATTGCTGCCTGGCATAAAAAACCGGGAGATACGGTGAAATCAGGAGAGTTGCTTGCTGAAGTGGAAACTGACAAAGCAACCATGGAATACGATTCGTACAACAACGGCACGTTGCTTTATGTTGGCGCGGAAACCGGAAAGGCAGTACCCGTCAATGGCGTGCTGGCGATCATCGGTGAAAAGGATGCGGACTGGAAAACTTTATTGAAAGCCCATGAGTCCAAAGCGTCAGATCAGGGAGGAGAAGCAAAGAAAGAAACCACCAAGCCTGCTGCCCCGGAAACAAAAGAAAAGGAGGGATCTACAGCTCAACACGGATCGAACGGAAGAATAAAAGCTTCGCCACTGGCAAAAAAACTTGCAAAAGATAAAGGCCTGGATATCGGACAGATACCGGGTTCCGGAGATCACGGCAGGATCACCAAAAGTGATGTAGAAAACTTCAAACCTTCACAACAAAAAGCTGCTGCCAAAGATGGCAAAGCTGGCGCGCCGGTTTCATTGCCGAAAGTTGTAGGTGAAGAAAGTTTTGAAGAGGTCGCGATTTCACAAATGCGCAAAACAATTGCGAAGCGCCTTGCTGAAAGCAAATTCTCCGCGCCACATTTTTATCTCACGATGGAGATCAACATGGACAAGGCCGTCGAAGCCCGCAAGAGCATCAACGAGGTAAGTCCTGTAAAGATCTCTTTCAATGACATGGTGATCAAAGCAGTAGCCGCAGCGTTACGCCAGCATCCGGATGTCAATGTTTCCTGGCTTGGCGACAAGATGCGCAAGAACCATCACATTCACATCGGTGTGGCAGTAGCGGTAAAGGAAGGTTTGCTGGTTCCGGTGGTACGGTTCGCAGACAACAAATCTCTTTCACACATTGCGGTCGAAGTGAAAGACCTGGCGCAGAAAGCCCACGATAAAAAACTTCAGCCCTCCGATTGGGAAGGCAGTACTTTTACGATCTCAAATCTCGGTATGTTCGGCATAGAAGAATTTACCGCCATCATCAATCCTCCCGATGCATGTATACTCGCTGTGGGAGGCATCAAAGAAACACCGATCGTCAAAAACGGTGAGGTCGTGCCCGGCAACGTAATGAAAGTAACCATGTCGTGCGATCACCGCGCCGTCGATGGCGCCGTCGGCTCTGCATTTCTCAAAACCTTGAAAGGATTGCTGGAAGATCCGGTGAGAATTTTGATCTAGGATAACCAGAAATCCAAAGCAGGCAATAAAAACCATGGACCATCGATTATGGACCAGGGACTAAAAAATTATACATGGAAAAAATACACGCAACAACCATCATCGCGGTGATGCACAACGGACAGGTTGCTATCGGAGGTGATGGTCAGGCCACCATGGGCAATTACGTTGCCAAAAGCAACGTGAAAAAGATCCGTAAGCTTCATGAGGGAAAGATTCTGGCAGGCTTTGCTGGTTCCACCGCGGATGCATTTACACTGATCGAACGGTTTGAAGAAAAACTCAATAGCCATAGCGGTAACATGAAGCGTGCAGCCATCGAGTTGGCAAAGGACTGGCGCATGGACCGGTATCTCAGACGGCTGGAAGCGATGTTGATAACCGTTAACAAAGACGAACTATTACTGCTCTCCGGTACGGGTGATGTGCTGGAACCCGATAATCAAATTGCCGCCATCGGCTCAGGCGCGATGTATGCGCAGTCTGCGGCGCTTGCTCTTAAAAAACACGCTCCCCATTTAACAGCTGAAGAAATGGTTCGCGAAAGTTTACACATCGCAGCGGATATCTGTATTTATACCAATCACAATATTGTGGTGGAAAAGCTTTGAAAAAGCGCGGATCCGCCTGCGCTAAAACTTCTACCTACGCTAAAGCTACGGTAGACAGGTCGTCGGGCACGCGTCTAAGCTATTCCATCTCCAGTTTCCGGTCTTTTTCAGCAACTTCCTTCTCCAGTTTCCGATCTTTTTCGGCAACTTCCTTTTTTAATGCGCGCACAGGTGGAGTGTGTTCCGTGGGATCCCTGGCCACTTCCTGCTTGTCCACATCTCCCAATAAAATGACAAAAGGTTTAAGACGCCGGGAATAGGCGAGCATAATTTTTAATACTCCAATGGCGGGCACGGCCAGGATCATACCTGCAATACCCAATATCTTTCCACCTAACAGTAAAGCTATGATGGCGGCAAGCGCATTGATGCTCACTTTGGATCCGGTGATGCGGGGGGTGATGAAATTTCCTTCCAAAAATTGTACGACGAAAAATACAGCGATAACTCCCAGCGCATACCACGCGCTGTCTTTCGTGATCAGCGCCATCAGTGTCGGCAATAAAGCTCCGATGAAAATGCCTACATAGGGAATGATTGTTAGTATACCGGAAAGGATCCCAAAGAAAATGGCGTGCTCGATGCCCAGGAATAGAAGTCCGATTGTGTTGAGCGCTGCGACAATCAGCGTAACAAGCATTAGTCCGGCGATGTATCCCTGAGTGACATTTTCGATGTCCTTTTTCCAGATCATTTCCTCATCGTTGTCGGGAAGCAAACTCAGGAAAAATGCTTTGAATTTATCGCGGTAGATGAGCAAAAGGAACATGTAGATCGGAATTTGAATTACCGTCGCCAGCGTGTTACTGGTAGTCACTAAAAAGTCGCCGAGGTATACGCTCACGCTCTTGAGAAAATCCTGAACCATCTCATTGCGCTCCGATTGTCCGATCTTAAGTTCGGTCCACATCAGGCCTTTTATGTCATTCAAAAATTTGTTTGCACGCTCCTGGAGATTGGGCAGGTCAGCAACGAGGTTTATGATCTGGTTTACGAGAAGCCATCCAAGCAGACCGAAGATGATCATACCACCGACCACGACGATCGTAACGGCCAGGGTGGTGCCAGTCCTTCTTTCGATTCTTTTTACGACCGGCAGGAGTACCAGGGCGAGGAAAACTGCGAAGGCAAGAGGAATTACGATGTCCCGGCACAGTATGATGCCATAAATGCTCAGCGCAACTATTACCATTAATTTAAAAACGTAATCAAGCCGGTTCCAGGTTTTTAATGCCATACAAGTAATTTAACTATTTATTGCCTTTATGATGATCTCGCATGATTCTTTTATTTCTTTTTCGGTGATGGTCAGGGGCGGTGCTATCCTTAAACTTTCCGGATGGGATAAAAACCAGTAACAGATCACTCCATCGGCTTTGCATCGGTTCACAATTGCCGATACCTTTTCGGCTGAGGCAAAGTCGACAGCAAAGAGCAATCCTATACGACGCAGTTCTTTAATGGCTGCATGTTTTAGATATTTTTCAAACAGTCTGCCTTTTGCTTCCACCTGACTGATGAGATCTTCTTCCTCCAGTACCGTTAAGGTAGCAAGTGCAGAAGCACAACATACCGGGTTTCCGCCAAAGGTTGTTATATGACCCAGCATCGGATCATGCGTCAGCGATTTCATAATTTTCTTATCAGAAATGAAAGCACCTATGGGCAAGCCGCCACCGAAAGCTTTTGCCACGGTTAAGATATCCGGTGCCAGGTCAAAATGTTCAAAGGCAAATAATTTCCCCGTTCTTCCCATCCCGCATTGGATTTCGTCAAGGATAAGAATCGTGCCCGTGAAATTGCATCGGGTGCGAAGGGCTTGCATATACTCTTTTGACGGGATGCGTACCCCTGCATCTCCCTGGATGGTTTCCATGATCACACAAGCACTCTTTTCCGTAATGTGTGATATGCCATTGAGGTCACCGAATTCAATGAAGTGCACATCAGGAAGCAGCGGCCTGAAGGGGCGTTTTTTAATTTCATTTCCTGAAACACTGAGGGCTCCGTGCGTGCTTCCGTGGTAGGAACCGCGACACGAGATGATCTCGCTTCGGCCTGTATAACGCTTGGCAAGTTTGAGGGCGCCTTCGTTCGCTTCTGCTCCTGAGTTCACAAAATAGCAGCAATTAAGATTGTCAGGCAGAAGGGCCGTAAGCTTCTGTGCTAATAAATTCGGGGTGGATTGGATATATTCTCCGTACACCATTACATGCAGGTGTTTATCCACTTGATCCTTGATGGCCTTGACCACTTTTGGATGGCGGTGACCGATCAGGCTTACGCCAATCCCCGATATTAAATCCGTGTAGCGTTTGCCATCCGGAGTGTAAAGGTAGATGCCTTCGGCTCTTTCTACGGGGATGAGGAATGGAAACGGTGAAGTTTGGGCAAGCTTGCTGAGGAAAATATCCTGGTCAAAGTTCATCGCGCAAAGCTACGAGAAAGGGGCATAAGGTAATAAGTCGCGCTGTGATAAGTCCGTGAGATGAGGATTTAGAATAGCTAAATATATAGTTAGGAAAAGAAACATCTCAAAGTTTCCCAGCAGGTAAACTGCCGTACCGCCCTTTTGTAATGGGAATATGGTATGACCCCTGTCCGACAAGGATTAGTCACCCACCGGAAACGAGTCTTGCGTAGTCAGTAGAAATGCTGGCACGAAGCGTAGACAGTGACTACTGAAGGTATGTATTGAGCCACGAAATCTTTAGATGTCAGAAGCCTTAACTTTCTTATTAGTTGGGGCCACGTCAATCCAACGCTTGGAAGTCGACTGAGTTGGTGAGATTCGACCGGGGTCCTAGACCATATCAAAGGTAGATTGGGGAAACACGGAAACACAGGAGAGCCTACCGCCTCCCATGAAAACCGGTTAGTACGGATTGACCGCACCGCAATAATCCGAGTAGCCAGGGTACATATCGCCCACCCTGTACTGCGCAAAGAAAAGGCGATATCGTAGGGTATCTAACTCCGAGGGAAACCGAAGGGGAAGAGAGGGGCAAGGCAGTCTTAGCATCTTCATAGTACTGTTCGAAGGGTGGTGAATCAGCTCTATGAGAACCACTTAGTAAGGAAGGGAGATGTCTGTTAACGGAGCTGCATTTTAGAAACATTAAACTCAACTCAATGCAGGAAGCAAAGGGTAGTACCCGAGACAAGAGTAAGATGTCAACTGTTGAAATGCAGATAGCGGAAAGGTCACGGAAATTTCCGGATGAAGCCTTAACGAATCTGAATCAGTTCATTGATGAAGAACTACTAAGTGAATGTTTTCAGCTGCTCAACAAGCGAAGTGCCAGTGGAGTAGATGGACAAACCTGGAAGGACTACAATGAAAATCAGAAAGAAAGAATTGCTCAACTGATGGTTGCATTCAAAACGGGCACATACCGTGCCCCTCATATCCGCAGGGTATACATACCTAAAGGAGACGGGAAGGAACGGCCGTTGGGAATACCCACCATTGGGGACAAGCTATTGCAGACGGCAGTCAGTAAAGTTCTGAGCCCCATATATGAGCAAGAATTCTTGGACAGTTCGTATGGTTTTAGACCGGGAAAATCGCAACATCAGGCATTACAGGAATTGTTCAATGAGGTAAGTTTTAAAGGGAAGCGTTACATTATAGACGCCGACATGCAAAACTACTTTGGGAGCATTGACCATCAGTGCTTGCGCGAGTTCCTCGACCGGAAGATAAAGGATGGAGTGATAAGGAAGATGATCGATAAGTGGCTCAAAGCAGGGATACTAGAGGAAGGTCAAGTGGCCTATCCAACGGAAGGTACACCGCAAGGTGGCACGATCTCACCGCTGTTGAGCAACATTTATCTGCATTATGTCCTTGATGAATGGTTTAAGGAGGAGATACAGCCGAGGCTTAGTGGGAGGAGTTTTATTATTCGGTTTGCAGATGATTTTCTGTTGGGATTTGATAACATGGAAGATGCAAGACGTGTAATGGAAGTACTTCCAAAAAGAATGGCGAAATACGGATTACGTCTACACCCTGAAAAAACCAAGCTCATTAAACTGGACGAAGAACAGGAAAAGACAAACCTCACGTTTGACTTTCTGGGGTTCACCCATTATATGAGTAAAAGTCGTAAAGGAAAGCGAATCCTGAAACGTCAAACGAGTAAGACGAAGTTCACGGCCTCTCTCCACCGGATTACAGAATGGATTAGGACGAATCGACACGGCCAACTCGAAGGGATCATCGCAGAACTCAATCGTAAACTGCGTGGACACTACGAGTACTATGGTCTTACCTTCAATGGCAAACGCTTGCAAACATACTACGATCAAGTGCGGAAGATTCTTTACAAATGGATCAACCGTTGTGGTGGCAAACGTCTTACTTGGGAGGCATTTAATCTGCGGACACGCATTTGGTGTCCGATCTTGCGTCCTAAAGTGTATCACAGCTATCTTTTAGCGAAACCGAAAACAGAGGAAC
>JBBDXJ010000029.1:0-9014 GCA_040902445.1 Cyclobacteriaceae bacterium
AGGGCTTTCGCTTCCATCGAATCGCCTAGCAGTGTTCCCGTCCCATGGGTTTCTATATATTGAACGCTGCTTGGCAAAACACCTGCTGCCTGATATGCTTCCCTTAACATGGCTTCCTGTCCTTCACGACTGGGGGCCATCAGTCCATTAGTGCGGCCATCCTGACGCATGGCACTCCCTAAAATCAAGGCATGGATCCGGTCCCCATCAGCCAATGCGGATGAAAGCAGTTTAAGGACAATTGCACCGCCACCCTCGCCGCGAACATAACCATTCGCACGTGCGTCGAATGTTTTACATCTGCCATCAGGCGCCAAAACACCAGCTTTGGTAAAAGCGATCGAGTGCGCCGGCGACAGAATCATATTCACTCCACCGGCAAGCGCCATTCCGCACTCACCACTCCTAATACTTTGGCAAGCTAAATGAACCGCTGACAGAGATGAAGAACACGCCGTGTCAATTGCCATGCTTGGACCATGGAAATTGAAAAAATAGGAAATGCGATTGGCAGCGATAGATAAAGCGCTTCCAGTTCCCGAATGGCTGGTGATCATCAAAGGATCACCAAATTGAAGTTGACTGTATTCGTTTAAAGAAATACCGATGAATACACCAGTTTTAGTTCCGGCCAGATTTTCTTTGATTTGACCGGCATCATCGAGGGCTTCATAGGATAACTCTAACAGCAATCGTTGTTGTGGATCCATGTATTTAGCTTCAATTGGCGAAATGCCAAAAAAGAAAGGATCGAACTGATCAATGCTTTCAAGAAAACCTCCCCAATAGGAAACAGATTTGCCAGGAACTGTTGGATCAGGATGATAGAAAGCCTGCTTTTGCCATCGATCCGCCGGAATTTCGGAGATCGCATCGACACCATCGCGAAGTAATTGCCAAAACGATTCGGGATTCTTTGCTCTTGGAAACCGGCATCCTATGCCAATGACAGCGATCGGTTCTGCTGAAGTACCGGTCAATGAATTTCCAAGTGAGGATGACTCCTTGTTTTCCGTATTCCCGGCCAGATAACGGGAGAGCGTCAATATGTTCGGGTAGTCATAAGGTAAGGTCGGCGAGAGACGGCGTCCAAGTAACTCTTCCAAGTCGCCTGAAAGCGTTACAACATCGAGTGAGGATAGCCCATAGTTTGAAAAAGTTTCACGAATATCAATTTTATCTGGAGCTACCTGCAACAACTCCTCGATGTGAGCAATCAACCAATCTTGAATTTCTCTCGTAATCAACACGTGGCAGATAAATTATAATGGGTGATAAAAAGATTAGTTACCAGACAGCCTCTCCTCGATTTCAACAAATCCTTGTTCTTCTTATTTTGAATCCTACTTCTTTGAGCGCTTCCCCCCCACCTGCATCTGCCAGAATGCAGTCAAGCCTGGACGCCGATCAGGCGCGTTGTCGGCTTTCATATTGTTCCACATGAGCGGATAAGCCTCAACTGGCGGCACTTCTTTCATGTGCTCAAGTTTTTGCACATTACGCTGTGCATCAGCAATAAATGGGGCTAATTCATCATTCTTCTTTTTTTCCCGTATGGCTTCTCTTTCTTTAAATTGAGGCAGGACTTCAGTCCCAAAAAGTTCCATGGACTTGCAGATGTGCTCATGACGATACCTCCCACTTTGTTGCAAAAAAATCAATTGGTCTACACCGGCATCTTCTAACGCACGAAAATTTTCGATCAAATGTTTCGGGCTTCCAATCCCCCCCATGCCGGCCTTCTTTCGTTCACGTTCCATCTTGTCAACAACGGATGATGGTTGCTTTTTGAAATCACTCCATATATTCGTACGGCCGGGTATATGCGTACCATCACGCCAGTAATGACCTAATCCGAATGCAAAAAAATGGGCTCCCTCCATACCTCGCTTTAGCGCCGTCTCGTTATCCTGGTCGCACATAAACCCTGTAAGCATAGCTATATTAGGATTCACAGATTGTCCAATGGGTTTACAATTCCTTTTGAAGGTTTCATAATACTCATCAACCCAAAATTTCGCTTCTTCGGCGTTGACAAAAGCAAAAGTCAACGCTCCCATTCCCAAATGGGCAGCCAACTGCAGACTGTCCCGGTTAGAACAAGCCGCCCAAATTGGAGGATGAGGTTTCTGCAAAGGTTTTGGGACCACGTTTCTGTGCGGCATCGAAAAATATTTTCCCTGGAAACCAGGATAAGGTTCCATACACATCATTTTAGCAGTCTCTTGTACAGCTTCAGCCCACATAGCGCGTTTGTCCACAAAGTCAACACCGAACCCTTCAAGTTCCATGCGCGAACCTGACTCGCCGGTACCCCACTCGACGCGACCACCGCTGATGATATCGAGTGTAGCAAGGCGTTCTGCGATTCTCGCCGGATGATTAAAGTTGGGTGACATCACGACAATACCGTGTCCGAGGCGGATATTTTTTGTCCTTTGAGTACAGGCAGCAAGGAGGACTTCAGGGGCGGAGGAATGACTATACTCTTCAAGAAAGTGATGTTCTTGTACCCATGCATAATCAATGCCAAGACGATCCGCTAACTCCACCTGCTCTAATGCATCGTGAAAAAGTCTGGAGTCGTCCCCTTCCCCCCATGGGCGGGGCAATTGTAGATCGATAAAAATGCCGAATTTCATGTTAATTGATTTTCTTAAAGGTCCCGGCCAAGTAGTATTCTTTGCAAAGAAAGTGTCTTATTTTACCGCTGGTGGTTTTTGGTATTCCCCCAGGTTTGGTTAGTATGATATCATGAACATGCAGGCCATGATGTATCGAAACAGCTTCGCGCATTTCTTTAATGACCTCTTCTGTTTTCACAACAAACTTATGGTCAATCTCAACAATAATGATGATATCTTCACCTCCGGATTTGTAGATCGAAAAAACGGCGCACCCAGCCTGCCGGATGGCAGGATGTGATCCCTCTACCGTCCTTTCTATGTCATGTGGATAGTGGTTTTTCCCTTCAGAAATAATCAGGTTCTTGATACGTCCGGTTACGTATAACTCCCCTTCATGCAGAAACCCAAGATCCCCGGTGCGCAAGAACGGCCCCTCCTTGCTGTTGGACAACCAAGCGCCAAAAGTGAACTTAGTCTCAGAAGGTTTGTTCCAATAGCCGCGGGCGACGCTCGGTCCGCTCACCCAAATTTCACCGACTTCATCCGCCTGGCATGTCGCCAGCGTTTCTACATTAACAATCCTTACATCCTGACCGGAAAAGTTCTGTCCGCAACTTACCAGAGTCCTTGTATTCTCCGACTTTTCAGGAGTAATTATGGCCTGATTTTGTTCAAGCCCCGAATTCGTCAGATTTTGAATCAGTGGAGACCTGGCTTTCGGTGCTCCCATAACCATTAATGTTGACTCGGCTAAACCGTAACAAGGCAAAAAGGCCTCACGACGAAAACCGCAAGGGGCAAAGTAGTCTGCAAATTGATCCAATGTTTTGTGATAAACCGGTTCAGCACCGTTAAATGCAACTTCCCAACTGCTGAGATCAAGTAATTCCCTTTGCTCTTTCTTGATCTTCCTGATACATAAATCGTAAGCGAAATTAGGCCCTCCACTGGTCGTGGCATTGAAACGAGAGATCGTTTGCAGCCAGCGAAAGGGACGTTGCAAAAACATCATATGAGGGATCAATGTAACCGGGATTCCCGAGTATACCGGTTGCAAAATGCCACCGATGAGCCCCATATCATGATAAGGTGGCAACCAAATGACACCATGATTTTCACTTGATACTCCGAAACATCTTCCAATAAGATCCATGTTATGCAGTAGATTGCCATGACTTATCATTACACCTCTTGGTGCGGTCGTTGAACCGGATGTGTATTGGAGAAAAGCTAAGTCGTTCCTGCCAATTTCGGGTTGTTGCCATTGATCTGCCCAATCATCTATTTGAGGATTGTCCGTTGCCAGCAGCTGGATATTACCAAACTCATTGCACATTTCTTTTCGAGAATTTATCACATCAAAAAGCGATGAAGTTAATAACGCCACGGCTGGCTTAGCGTCAGCAGCTATACGAAGAATGATGGGTAAGTTTCTTTCAGGACGAGCAGGATGAGGTGGATAGGCCGGAATAGCAAGAATCTTAGCATACAGACAACCAAAATAAGCCGCAATAAAATCCAATCCTGGCGGAAAGATTATAAGAGCCCGGTCTCCTGCCTTTGCAGAAGACTGAAGTAATCCTCCGATTGAACGTGCGCGGCGATCCAACTCTTCATAAGTCAAAACAACTTCCTCATATTCTCCATCTATCAAGTATCGATAGGCCAGCCGATGGGGCTGGTTCTTTGCGCGCCATCGCAAGATCTCAACCAGTGAAGTTGGCAGATGTGTCATATGAAAGCATTTTTAAAATAAATCGCTTATCAATACAAAGAAAATCCATTTCCGACTATGTTCATATCGGAAGGAAATACACTTTTGCTTTGGTGGCTCCCCTCAAAACACCGGACCTATCTGAAGTAGAGATTTTTCAGGGGAATACGCTTACTTTTAGACTGTGCAATTTTTGAGTAGGTTACAATAGTACTTTAATTCTACAAGAAAGATCATGAATAATTGCTAATTATTGAACTCAAAGTTGTAATCAGAGAAATATGGATCTCAAACAGAACACTATCATCGAGAGCATTGGGGTCTATCTTCCACCACAATCATTTTCTACCAGCGAAGTGTTAACAGGCTGTAGAAATAAAATTCACTTCCCATTGGAAAATATTACAGGCATTAAAACCAGACGAATGGCGGGACAGAGTGAGTTTTCAATTGATTTGGCAAGGAATGCTATTGCCGACTGTCTGGCAAAATCAAAATATAATCCAACGGATATAGATCTTTTAATTTGCTGTAACATCTCCAGATATGATGGCTTGGGTTTGATTTCCTTTGAACCAAACACTTCAATCAAGCTCAGGAAGTACTTTGGTTTTACCAATGCCATAGTCTTTGATATAACCAATGCTTGTGCTGGCATGTTTACCGGAATCTACATTGTTGATGCTCTTATAAAGACCAGAGCTATCCGCCGTGGTATGGTCGTTAGTGGTGAATACATCACCCACCTTACCCAAACTGCCCAAAAAGAAATCGAAAGTTTCATGGATACGCGGCTTGCATGTTTGACCTTGGGAGACGCAGGAGCCGCACTGATACTGGAAAAAGCATCTGAAAACCAAATAGGCTTTCAGGAACTCGAACTTCAAACGTTCGGTCGCTACAGTCAATACTGTATCGCCAAAGCCTCAGAACAAGGTGGAATGATTATGTACACAGATTCGGTAAACTTGACGGACGTGGCGGTCAAATCAGGCGCGAAACACGCAATGAATGTGCTTCAACGGGCCGGATGGCCACCCAAAAGCTTTCAACATTTGATCATGCATCAGACCTCGAGCATGACACTAAATAGCGCGAGGCGGGAAATCAATCGTTTACTAAAAGGCGAAATTTGTCACGATGGCAACACCATCAACAATCTCGAGCAGCGCGGCAATACTGCTTCGACGGCACATTTCATTGCCATAGCGGATCATATTCGCAACAACAACATTAATACCGGGGATAAAATAGTTTTTAGTATTTCCGCTTCCGGTCTCACTATCGGTACAGCGCTGTATGTCTTTGATGATTTGCCGGATCGATTACGCCAAATGGAATCACAGCAATCCGGTAAGCTAAAAGAAACCCCCATCAAACGTTTGAGTTCGGCTGCGGATCCTAATGCGCCTAGAATTCGAATTGAAAGTGTGGGAACGATACCGACAGAGACTATCGGAAAAAAGAATTCAATGGAATTACTTAATCGCGCAGCAACAAGTTGCCTCAAGAAATCCTCATACGAATGCAGCGAAATCGGTCTATTAATTTATAGCGGTGTTTATCGCAGCGAGTATCTTCTGGAACCTGCATATGCCGCGTTGTTGGCGGGTGAGTTGGACATGAATGCGACTACGTTAGGACCAGACAACAAGAAAACGCTTGCCTTTGATATTTTTAATAGTTCAGTGGGTTTCTTGAATGCCTGTTATGTTGCGCAACAAATGATTGCAGCTGAGAATTGCAAGACTGCAATGATTGTCGCAGCGGAAAGTGAAAACAACGCCGATTCGTTTCCCGATAAACTGGTGGGTATTCGTGAAACCGCATCGGCACTCATCCTTGATTCGCATCCATCGAACGATAAAGGTTTTTCACGTTTTCTATTTAGCTATGATTGGGAATCACTAAATGCTTATACAACTTATTGTAAGACTGGAGATACTAATAATAAGACCGGAGACACTAAACCGTGTCTTCATGTTGTAAAAGACACTAATCTTGAGGCATTGTATATCGAATGCATTTTCCCAGCTGTTCAAAAGTTGCTGCAAATGGAAGGACTTGATCTCAACCGCATTGATAAGGTTTTCCCGCCCCAAATCTCATCCAGCTTCATTACGCGATTGATCGAAAAGTTAAATCTTCCTCGAGAAAGGTTTATTGACGTCGTTGGGGAAGGACCCGACCTCTTTTCTTCTTCTCTAACCTATGCGTTTGAACATGCATATGAAAAGGGCCTCGTCAAACCAGGGGATATTGGATTAATGATTGCTGTTGGTTCTGGTATACAGGTTGGCTGCGCTATTTATTATTTTTAATTTAATAGATGTATGAGTGCTATAAAGAGATCTAAACTTCCACCAGGACCGAAGCCGAAAATTCCTTTAGGTCATTTATTCAGTTTCCGCCGGGACAGTATTGGCTTCTTAAGAAAAATCGCTGATGAGTATGGTGACATCGTGCACTTCAAAATTGGACCGATCCGAATTGTCCTTCTTAATCACCCGGATCTTATCAAAGAAGTACTCACCACACAACATGGTAATTTTACCAAGGGCCGGCCCTTGGAAATGGCAAAGGAACTTTTGGGTGAGGGTCTTCTGACGAGTGAGGGTGAATTCCATAAGCGTCAGTCCCGTATGATTCAGCCGGCGTTTCATCGCAATATGATCGAATCCTATACACCTGCGATGACGAAATGTATTACGCAACTTATGAATGGCTGGCAGGATGGTATGCGGGTTGATATGAAAGATGAAATGACGAAGTTGAGCGTGGCGATCGCCGGAAGGACGTTTTTCGATGCGGACGTGGAAAAGGAAGCCCCGGAAATTATTCAGGCGCTGGATACCGCCACGAGCCTGTTTGGAAGGATTCCTTTACCTTTTTCGGAATGGTTACTTAAACTTCCCCTCTCAGGCACACGTCGGTTCTACAAAGCTAAAGCGAGGCTGGATGAAACTATCTATAGAATGATTGACGAACGTCGGCGCAACAAAGTGGACAATGGAGACCTGCTCTCTTTACTACTCCGTTCGCAAGATGAAAAAGGTGACGGGGAAGGGATGAGCGATCAACAAGTGAGGGATGAGGCTCTCACACTTTTTCTGACGGCATTCGATACAACTTCTACTGCTCTCACCTGGACTTGGTATCTTCTTTCGCAAAATCCCAAAGCGGAAGCGGAATTGCATGAAGAGCTTGATCGTGTACTAAGAGGTCGGTTACCAACGGTGGAAGATCTTGCCCAACTAAAGTACACACGAATGGCGTTCGGTGAATCGATGCGGATTTACCCTCCCTCTTACATCATCCCCCGTCAGGCACTGCGAGATTTTCCAATTGATAAATATATTGTGCCCCGTGGCACCATCGTTCTTATAAGTCCGTATTTGATACATCATGATTCCCGGTTCCATCCGGACCCGGAGAAATTCAACCCTCATGCGTGGGAGAAACATTCACATGGTCAGCATTCGAAATATGAGTATTTCCCGTTTAGCAGAGGTCCACGATCATGCATTGGTGAACCCTTCGCCTGGATGGAAGGGATACTTGTGCTCGCTTCCATTGCACAATTATGGCGTATAAGTCTAGTCCCAGATCATCGAGTTGAGCTACTTCCGCTCATTAATCTGCGTCCCAAGTATGGCATGATGATGACGCTTCATCGCAGAAAATAAAAGGAGTGATTTCATTAAATATGATTACTGATGAATTACAATGGCGTCGGGCAATTCCTGGGAAATTGAACAGTTCAAATGAGGTTCATGTTTGGCGAGTGTTCCTGGATTTAACCACACTTGAAATTGAAAGCCTGCTAGGAATTCTTTCAGCTGACGAATTGGCAAGATCTGGGCGGTTTCGCTTCGAACGAGATCAAAATAGATTCATTGTGGCTCGTGGGATTCTACGTAAGATCCTTGGCTGCTACCTTAGGAAGAACCCGCGTGAGATCCGTTTTGAATATACCTCTCACGGTAAACCGGTACTTGCAGCTAACTCCGGTTACGATACCCTCTGTTTTAACCTGTCGCACTCCGACGCATTCGCACTTTACGCTGTTACGCGCGGCCGGAACATTGGCATTGACATCGAGCGCGTACGCGATGATGTTGCTGTCGGGCAGATTGCCCAGAGATTCTTCTCACAGGGCGAGATCAGTTCACTTGAGAGGATTCATAAAAACAAGCGGTCCGAACTATTCTTTCAATACTGGACAAGAAAAGAAGCATTTCTTAAGGCCATGGGCCAGGGGGTTTCCTTTCCGATGGAACAGCTTGATGTCTCATTACAAAGTGGAAGGGTTTTGTCGCCTATTACTTTGCTAGGCGATAATAGAGAAAGTTCGTGTTGGTATGGACAGGATTTGTTTCCCGGTCGTGGTTATGCTGCCGCAATTGCGGTTGAGGGAGGTGATTGGGATCTTTCGTGTTGGCATTATTCTGTTGAGGCATAAGCATTCGTAATATTATTGTCGGGGTTGGTTTTGTGCATTGCATGGTTTGACCGCTATTTGACGAAACCAAACACGAAAATTTCGCTCTATTGCTATGAAGCTCTTCATCACAGGGAGGTATCAAGCTTCGGCAGGGCAGGCTACCAACTGAGTGGCTTCGAATGCAGTTGTTGCAAAAACAAAAACCTGAGCTTACCTCAGGCTTTACGTG
>JBBDXJ010000030.1:0-51906 GCA_040902445.1 Cyclobacteriaceae bacterium
ATCCAGCGGCGGCTTCTTTAATTTGTGCAGTCTGAAGCCCGGAGCATCCAGGTCTTTCAGGTCTACCGCGTTGTGAAGTACAGTGAGAATCATTTTAATCTTTTTTTGTCTTTCCTGTGGCAGCTTTGCCGTTCTGCTTTTTTCAAAGAGCTCCCGGAGCCCCTTGCTTTTGAAGGATTCGATCATACACTCTTACTGTGAAAAAATTGGTTTATCATAAGTAACTCCCTTTTGGGGACATTTTGTAGTGCCGGGATCTTTCTTTTGGGTAATTCCGGCTTAACCCTGCATTCCAAAATTGTGTGGTGTATTGTGTAATGGAACACATTACAAATATACTTAATTGAGCGTAAGGATATAACGTCGCCTCGACGAAATGATTAAAATCATGGAGCCAGCAACCAGGGAAATGCTAGGGCGGCACCTTACCGAGCTGCAGCAGACATCTATCAAGCTATTTGAGAAACGCCGGCTGACCTATCATGAAGTAATGGCGATCATGTTTCCATTGAAGAACATAGCGGAGCGGGTAAATTGACCTTTGGTGATACATCCCCTGATATAAACTGAAATAACCAGGCCTTAAAACCGATGTTTTAGGCTTTATTCGCGGACCTGAGCAGACCTAGCGCAGAACTTTCCACCCCCCGGGCACGTTTTTATTATGAATACTGGCAGGCTAAAACGTTTGCGGTAAATTTTGGAAGTTTATAGCCAGTTGGTTAACTTAACAGTATATTTCACCGCAAATTGAGCCACATTTGATATGAAAAAGAAAATATTTTCGTGGTGGTACCTGCACTCAGGAAGGTCTAAAAAGAGTGAGGAAATGCTAAGATTAATGTCCATCGGAAAGGGGCCGAGCATCGCCGATGCCGTGACCAACGAAAAAGAAACTCCTGAAAAGTTAGTTGGTGTTTCCGAGGATGGATTAATTAAGGTCAAACGGGTTGGCGCCTATTCTGTAAAAGAATAGAATGAGCTTAGCGGTTCCAACGCTAACATTAATTTTCCTTTTAGCTCCAGGAGTATCGTATAGGTATGCTTACTACTCAGGGGCCTTCTCGCAGCAATATTTTAAGACTTCATTTAGCGATCTACTAATCGCCGCCATACTTCCGGCTGTTATAATTCATGCTATCCTGTTTTATTGTGTTGTCCAGCATTATTATGAAATAGACTCAAAGACTATTGGCGTCTTGCTAAGCGGTATCACGGAGCCAGCGAACGTTAAGGCGGCATTCTCCAATCTATACTATAACGCTAAGGAAATTTATATTTACCTCGCCGGTGCGTCTATTCTTGCCGCTGCTGCCGGCGCAGCTATAAGATCTTTAGTTAGAGGTTTAAGGATAGATAGGATATGGGAGCCGCTGAGGTTCCAAAATAGGTGGCATTATTTATTCACTGGCGAAATCCTTGATTTTCCAGGTCAGTTGGGAAGCCCGGAAGAGGTGGATTTTGTCTATGTCGATGCGCTGGTTGACTGCGATGAGGGCTCTGTTTTATACTCAGGAATACTCGCTGACCATATTTTAAGTAAGGACGGTGGCCTCGATAGGATTTACCTATCCTATACAAAACGGCGGTACCTCAAAGAGAACGATAAAGAGGGAATGAAATATTATTCAATGCCTGGAAATTTATTCGTTATCCCGTATAGTAAAATACTCAATTTACACATCACATACTATTCTTTCGAGGACGCAAATAGTGAGTTGGTGAGCAAAGTAGACAAGGGTTCTTGACAATCACGGGTAATGCTACTCTTCAAAAGTGACTCCCCCTACCACGAAAGGGATTGCCACCCTGCAGCAATCAGTTGAAGGAGAAACCCGACGACAATCGGAATGAGCCAGCGGTTCGCCTGGTGCTGAATAGCTTTATTTTCCGCCAGTGTTTTATTGATCGACTCATTAATATTTTCCGCAAACTCGTTAAAAGCCTTTCGCCGCCCATGCGGCTTGTATTGTAAGCTATACTTTGATAACTCCGCGGGCGCTTGATCTTAGATGGTCCCTTTGTTGCGGTGAAGAACAGGCCGATGACGCCGATCATGTCAATCAGTAGACCTGCGATGTTCAGCATGGCGGGCCATTGGTTCATTTCAATCGTTTATAAGATCCTTTATTTTCACCCCCAAAGCCTTAGCTATCGCCTGTAGCGTTTCCATTGATGGTTGCCGGTGGTTATTCACGTACCTGGAAATCGTTACTGGGGGCTAGCTGATTGGAAAAAGTGAGCCTGCAGGGATTACTCGTACCCGCGTGCACGCCGCACCGCCCCTCGTGATCCCCGTGCTACTTGCGTGCTGTGAATTAAGAGATCCAGACGCCGGCTGGACATCTGGATCTGTTAGTGAGCCTGCGTGACAAGATTTCAAACCCTCTGCTTCAAACGTTGGATGCACTTTCGGCTCTTTATCAGTTAGTTACGGGGAAATTTTCGTTTTAGATTTTCAGCCTAAACTTTAAAAAGTGTTTGAACTCGTCCCCGCAGGTTTCCCCCAGGCATCAAGGGTGGGGTATTGACCATAAGCTTGGGACGTTCCTGCTGGGGCGCCCCGTCTCCTCCGCATACGTTGTAAATGAGACTTAAAAAGTTGGAAATGTGAAAAACAATCAGCTGTACTCTAAACATTCAAAGGTCACTTCTGTGGTAAATCTGGAGTCGAGCGGGAATGTCGTCAAGCAAATGTGCCAATTTTCGAAGCACCAAATCTGTCCCGCGGCATTCTGCATAACAATTAAGTGTTTTATGCGAAATCCGAGCAAAAAAATATGAATTTAATAATAAATTGTCAATGAAAGACGTGAATTTGATTCTATGATAAGATTTCAGGATTTCGTATAAAACAAAGTTGAACGAAGCCGTCGCTTATCCCTATGGGCATTCTATGATATAATTTTGATCGGATGTGAAGTCCCCATACGACCTCGATTATTTGCATCCATAGCATTTCTACTCATTCGACTAAGTTACGTATCAAATTCAAAAACCGGGCAGACGCACCTCTTCCCTTATGGTGTTCCCATCTGTACCACTAATCCGGTATTTCAATGAACAACTTGCTTTATTATTGTTAAGTATCTTCTGCGTACCTCATACTGGCGGCGAACACTGATCATGGTACCCTCTCGGCACTGAGGGCATCTTACGACATCGTGGCCTGTAATGAGCGTCAGGATCTCCGGCATTGGCAGCCCATCATATTGTGATATGCCTGGCGCGGCGGCTAGTAGTGAAAAGCATTGAGCCATGCTGGTTTTGGAACGTACGGCCGCGAAGATTCCATAATACCTGATCTTATAATAACCACAAGGCAATATGTGCTGAAGGAAACGCCTGATAAAGCAAAGGACATCCAGTTGCATAATTTTTAACCGATTATCCCGATAGTCTTTCCATCGGGATTGGACAACATTATTGCAAAGTGACAACAACCGGTTATTGCTAATGGCGACCCGATGGGTGTATTTTCCCAGATAGCTAATAACCTGCCCAGCACCTCTGAACGTTTTCTTTATATGCACATGCCAGAGTTTCTCGTAGACCCTTTGTCTAAACATTTGCGGATCTGCATACATCGCTGCGTCTCTTTCAGGAATAATCAGCACCCGTTTTTTTAAAGCGTGTTTCAAAAGCTCAAAGAACTTAGCTCTGAAGATTTTTGACAAGGCCTCAACAGGCACAAAAAATTTCCTGGCAGCATGTATCCATTCTTGCCCCGTCAGGGTCCATGCCGCCTGCAGGCACCAAAGCATGTATATGGGGATGATAATTTAAAGACTGGCCCCAGGTGTGCAGCGCAGCGAGATTTCCGGTTTCGGCTCCGAGAAAGGCTGGGTTAGCAGCTGTTTTTTGAATCGCGTAGGCGGAGGCCTTAAATAGCATGTCATAACAGGCCCGCTGGTTAATATAAAAAAGACTGTTCAAAAAATCTGGTACTGTGAACACGATGTGAAAGTACCGGGTGGGCAACAAACGATTCTTTAGTTTATCTACCCACAGGACCTGTTTTATGTATTGGCACTTTGGACAATGCCTGTTTCGGCATGAGTTATAGCTTATCTTTTTATGGCCACAATTATCACACACAGACTGATGCGATCCGAGTACTGATGTCCGGCAATGCATAATTGCATTGTAAGCTTTCCTTTGGCTTGGGCAAAGCTTATGCTCGCGCTCGTATTGATCTGCATACTGGCTGAAAATAGTCGCTATTTCCAAAAGATTGTTTCTTGAATTTTCCATCCGCAACATTTTAAAGATGTCAAACGGACTTTTCACTTCTTTGGGATCAAGCAACTCAGATGAAGGTATACTGATGTCGTTCGAAGTGCGTTGTGGCCGAGTAGCTGTTGAATAAGGCGCAAATTGGTTCCTTGCTCAAGCAAATGTGTAGCAAAGGAATGACGCAAAGTATGAAACGATACTCGCTTTGTGATTCCCGCTTTTAGCGCGGTACTATAAAATACTTTTTGAATAGTCCGATGGCTTATTGCCTTTCCGGGTATGCAACCCTCAAACAAATAATTCTTTGGCCGAAATCGCTGGTAGTAAGACCGAAGGACTGCGAGAGCCCCTTTTTATGGATGTCCCTTGTCCTTGGGCGCTGTATTCTGCCGTCAACATGACGTCACGTGGGTCACCGGTCGCTGTCTTAATAATACTTTTTAACTTGTTAAGATCTTTATTACTTAGAAAAATAATGCAGCGAATTGTCCTTGGATGAGCCAGATAGTCGGTCTTCAGAATTGCTTCATCAAGAATCCTAAATGCCTCTGATGCGTTGTCCCCAAAGTCCGACACTATTCTTTGGCTTATGTCTTTTTCGTAAGTCATGTTGTAGGCTCCCATTTTTAGGACAAGTCTAAATTAGACAATTCATTAATAATCATCATTGTTTCCGGTTGTGGATTTGCGGCAAACTCGTTTCGAGTTTTCAATGGATCCACGGCCAGCATGTCCGCAGGACTGCGTCCACCCAAGCCATCATGAGGTCGGTCGAAGTTGTAATCCTCCATCCATCTTTTCTTAATCCACTGGCCCAGAAACTTTTCTCCGCTGGTAAACTTAAGGGGATCCCCCGATTAATCTCATAAGAGAGGGGTCCAAATTTTCCATTCCCCTAACACTCCCCTCTTGCCCGAAAAAGCTATATTTGTTAAACCCCAAAAAAGCATTTCAGCATGTTCGAACAAACCTTTAAAAACATTGACGACATCCTCCACAAGGATGCTGGATGCGGCAGTGAGCTGGATTATGTAGAGCAAACTTCCTGGATCCTCTTCCTCAAATACCTGGATGACCTGGAGAAAGACAAAAAAGCAAAAGCCGAACTCTCCGGCAAGACCTACGAACAGATCATTGGCAAACAATATCGCTGGGAGGTATGGGCCGCCCCTAAGGGTAAGGATGGGAAACTTGATCACCACAAGGCCCTTACCGGGGATGATCTGACTGACTTCGTAAACATCAAACTGTTCCCTTATCTCAAAAAGTTCAAGCTGGATGCCACCGGTCCCGACACGATTGAATACAAGATCGGCGAGATCTTCAGCGAGCTGAAAAACCGGATACAAAGCGGATACAACCTGCGTGAAGTCATCAACCGCATCGATGAGCTGCGCTTCCGCACCCACGCTGAAAAGCATGAGATGAGCCACTTGTACGAGGACAAGATCAAGAACATGGGCAACGCCGGCCGCAATGGTGGCGAATACTATACACCGCGCCCGTTGATCAAGACCATTGTAAAAGTAGTCGCCCCGGAGATAGGTCAAAAGATCTACGATGGCGCCGCGGGTTCGGCAGGTTTCTTATGTGAGTCGTTCGAATACTTAAAAGAAAGCAAGAAACTAAGTACAGCCGATGTAACAACCCTTCAGAAGAAAACCTTCTACGGCAAGGAAAAAAAGTCTCTTGCTTATATCATCGGCACCATGAACATGATCCTGCATGGCGTGGAAGCACCGAACATTGTACACACCAACACCCTTGCCGAAAATCTTGCTGATATTCAGGAGAAAGACCGCTATGACGTTGTTCTGGCGAATCCTCCGTTCGGTGGCAAGGAACGCGCTGAGGTACAACAGAATTTTCCCATCAAAACAGGTGAAACTGCTTTTCTATTCCTGCAGCATTTTATCAAGATCCTGAAAGCAGGCGGCAAGGCTGGAGTAGTGATCAAGAACACCTTTCTATCGAACAGTGATAACGCCTCTGTGAGTTTACGAAAACTATTACTTGAAAGCTGCAATCTTCATACAGTTCTCGATTTACCTGGTGGAACGTTTACGGGCGCGGGAGTGAAAACGGTGGTGCTGTTTTTTGATAAGGGTACTACCACAAAAAAGATCTGGTTCTACCAGTTGAACCTTGATCGAAATCTTGGCAAGACTAATTCACTAAATGAGAACGATCTTGCGGATTTTGTGAAGTTGCAGAAAACAAAAGCAGATTCTGAAAACTCGTGGACTGTTAAGCTGGCCGATGTAGATGTAAAGACATACGATCTATCAGCCAAGAACCCTCACAGAAAAGAAGAAAACGCCTTACGCCAACCGCAGGAAATCTTAGAAGAGATGAAATCCTTGGATAAAGAATCTGAACATATATTAAACTCCATTTTGGAACTTCTATGAATAAGGAGTGGCTGACAAAAAGGTTAATCGAAGTTTGCGAGATAAAACCTCCAAAAAGTGAAGCAAGGAAAAGACTGAAAGGAAATGATTTAGTCAGTTTCCTTCCTATGGAGGACTTAGGTATTACAACAAAATACATCTTAGCAAACCAAAAACGAAAATTTGCCGAAGTCAGCGGAAGCTATACATATTTTGCTGATAAGGATGTCCTACTTGCGAAGATAACACCCTGTTTTGAAAATGGTAAAGTAGGGATTGCAAGAGATCTTATAAATGGAATTGGCTTTGGCTCCAGTGAATACATAGTTTTTAGGAGCAAGGGAGAAATCGATCCGGAATACTTGTTTTATTATATTTCAAGAGAACAATTCAGAAAGGAAGGTTGTAAAGCAATGGCCGGAGCAGTAGGCCATAAGCGCGTTTCAAAGGAATTCATTGAAAACTATCTAATACCATATCCCAAGTCACTCCCCGAACAACAACGCATCGTATCCATCCTGGATGAAGCCTTTGCCGCCATCGCCAGGGCAAAAGCCAATGCCGAACAAAACCTCAAAAATGCGAAAGAACTTTTTGAGAGTTGTTTGCGATCGGTGTTTGAAACTAAAGGCGAGGATTGTAAGGAGAAAACCTTGGGCGAAATTGCGAAGGTTATTGGGGGTTATTCATTCAAGAGCGGCGATTTTAGAACTGAAGGTCAATATCAGGTGATTAGAATGGGTAATGTGCGTCCCGGAATAATTAGAGAGAATGAAAATCCTGTTTTCATTGACAAATTAGATGACAACATCCTAAAGCGGGCTCTCCTTTGGCCTAATGATGTAATCATTACTCAAACAGGAACAAAGAAAAAAAGGGATTATGGGTTCACGGCCATTATCGAAAAGGAAAACTATTTACTTAATCAACGTATTTCAGCTATTAGATTTTCACAAAATTATCTACCTAAGTTTTTTCTATATTTTTCATGGACTAACCAATTTAGAGACCAATATTTTGCCAATGAAACGGGAACAGTTGGTCAAGGCAATGTTGGAATAGGGGCCATTATAAACGCACTCGTACCCGTCCCTTCATTAAAATCGCAACAGGCCATCGTCCAAAAATTCGATGCACTTTTAGATGACGTTAATAGATTAGAAGCCATCTATGAACAAAAAATAAATAATTTGGAAGAATTGAAAAAATCGATTTTGGAAAAAGCATTTAAGGGTGAATTAAAAACATTACAACCAGTTCTGGCATGAACGAAGCAGAAACCAGAGCGGAACTAATCGACCCCAAACTTAAACAGAGTGGCTGGGGTGTTGTCGAGGGTTCTAAAGTCCTGCGGGAGCACCACATCACCGCAGGCAAGATCCAGACCGGCGGAGGCCGTGGCAGACCGCTGATCGCGGATTACATTCTGGTTTATCAGGGCATCAAACTCGCCGTGATCGAGGCGAAGGGCGATGAATTCGAAGCAAGCGAAGGCATGGCGCAGGCGAAATTCTACGCCGGGAAACTTCAACTTGAAACTGCCTTTGCCTGCAACGGCAGAGAAATCTACAGCGTCGACATGACCACGGGTGTCGAAGGCCTGGTCTCCGCGTTCCCTACACCCAAGGCCCTGAGGGATAAGACCTTTGCGACTCAAAACCGTTGGCGCGATACCTTCAACAAAGTACCGTTCGAAGATGTCGGCGGCACGAAAGGCGCCCGCTACTACCAGGAGATCGCGGTGAACAATACCATGAATGCCATCGCGGAAGAAAGGCAGCGCATTCTCCTGACACTCGCAACAGGAACAGGCAAAACCTTTATCGCCTTTCAGATCGCCTGGAAACTGTTCTATTCCCGTTGGAACCTGAAGCGCGATGGCTCGCGCAGGCCGCGTATCCTGTTCCTCGCCGACCGCAACATTTTAGCCGATCAGGCTTACACAGCCTTCTCCGCATTTCCGGAGGATGCGCTGGTGCGTATCAATCCGAAGGAGATCAGCAAGAGAGGAAGTGTTCCTACCAACGGCAGCATTTTCTTCACCATCTTCCAGACCTTCATGAGTGGCAAGGATAACACACCCTACTTTGGTGCCTATCCCGCGGATTATTTTGATTTCATTATCATTGACGAATGTCACCGTGGTGGTGCCAACGACGAAGGCAATTGGCGGGGCATTCTGGAATATTTCTCTCCTGCCGTCCAGCTTGGATTAACGGCCACACCGAAGCGTAAAGACAACGCGGATACGTATAAATACTTTGGCGATCCCGTTTACATCTACTCCCTCAAAGAAGGGATCAACGACGGGTTCCTGACACCCTTCAAGGTGAAACGCATCAAGACCACGCTGGATGATTACATCTACACCAGCGATGACCAGATCATCGAAGGTGAAGTTGAACAAGGTAAGATCTATAAGGAAGCAGATTTTAACCGGATCATCGAGATCAAGGCCCGTGAAGAAAAGCGGGTGAAGATCTACATGGATGACGCCAACCAAAAGGAGAAGGCTATTGTATTTTGCGCCACGCAGGATCACGCCCTGGCTGTACGCGATTTGATCAATCAATACAAATCAAATCCTGACCCGGATTATTGCGCAAGGGTAACTGCCAATGATGGCGCGCTGGGTGAAGAGCATTTACGCACGTTTCAGGACAACGAAAAAACAATTCCCACGATCCTCACCACTTCGCAAAAACTTTCTACCGGAGTGGATGCGCGAAACATCCGCAATATCGTGCTAATGCGGCCCATCAATTCAATGATTGAGTTCAAACAGATCATTGGCCGGGGAACACGCCTGTTTGATGGGAAGGACTTTTTCACCGTGTATGATTTCGTAGACGCCCACCATCACTTCGCCGACCCTGAATGGGATGGCGAACCGATGGAAGAAGAAGCAAAAGAAGAAGGCAGGCGAAAGTCACCGGTCGAAGAACCCGAAAGTCCTCCCTACGATTCGAAGGAAAAAAGAAAAAAGACCAGGATCAGACTTCGCGATGGCAAGGAGCGGGAAATACAGCATATGATGTCCACGTCGTTCTGGAGCGCGGATGGCAAACCCATTTCAGCTGAGGAGTTTCTTCATAACTTGTTTGGCACGTTACCCGATTTCTTCAAAAGTGAGGAAGAGTTGAGAAAGATATGGTCAAATCCGATGACGCGGAAAACCCTCCTTGATAAACTGGCGGATGCCGGCTATGGCAAGGAAGACCTTGCGATCTTACAGAAACTGATAGACGCTGAAAAGAGTGACCTTTTTGACGTGCTGGAATATGTTTCCTTTGCGGTCAAACCAATCACACGAGAGGTAAGGGTAGCCGATGCGCAGTCAAACATGTTTGCATTGCTCAACAACAAGCAGAAAGACTTTTTGGAGTTTGTCCTGACCAAATACATCGAGTCAGGCGTAGAAGAATTAGACGAAGAAAAACTTCCCAGCCTGTTGGAGCTAAAGTATCAATCGATAAGTGATGCCGCTGAGGTTCTGGGTGATGTAAAAGACATCAGGACGACGTTTATTGAGTTTCAGAAATATCTTTACCAGAAGAGGGTAGCGTAAAATTGATGATGGGTCAAATTTCGGCAGGAGACTCCTTAATTGCCGTGCATCCAGATTACCCCATCGGTGACATGCGTTAATTTTGTGTGTTCCCCAGTGCGTGGAAATATAAAAAGTCCGGCCCTCTAAAATGAAAAAAAAAACAAGGTATAAAAACAGGAAACTTGTACTCAGAGCCCGCACAAGACATAATAAAAGCGTCCGACGGAAAAGAAGGCTGCGTCGAAAGTGGCGGCCGCAAATCTTCACGGGGGGAGAAAAAAGACGGGTTAAAGCGCGATCAAGGTACTATTATAAGCCTCCCTTTAGCGCAAACATAAACCACATTTACTCCGAAAGCGCACGAGTAGGTTTGCCAAAACGAATACCAAAACGTGCCTCCGGTCACTTACTTGTTCCTAAAACGTTTTCCCTGACCGAGGCGCCAAAGGAAAGCTTCAACTTTATTAACTCACTATTTTGCATATTATATAACGACGCTGCAGATGCTTTATTAATTGACTACGCTGAATGTGAAAAAATCGATCTGGATGCGCAGGTGTTGATGGATGTATTGCTAAAAGATTTCATTGAACATTTGCACAGGTGTAGATCATATGGGCAGATACCACGAATCAAATTCATAGAACCAACAAACTTTAAAGATAAAGACCATGTTGAGAAAATATTGTATTCCATCGGGTCGTTCCGAGTGCTAAAAAAAGTACACATTAACTATCCAAATATTATTACTTATAACCTCTGCATAGGAAGAAAAAAAATAGAAGATGATAATGAGCGCTTCGGCCAAAAGGACATCCATACAACCCAGCTGATTGACTATGTACTAAAAAGTTTGGAGGCCATGGGACGTAAGTTAACCCCTGAAGCTATCAGTGATTTGTGCCAAGTCGTGGGCGAGGTTTTAATCAATGCGGAGGAACATGCGACAACTGAAAATAGATATTCTATTGGTTTTTTTGAGGAAAAGACAGAAGAGGCGAATCACTATGGCGTCTTTAATCTCGTCATTTTTAATTTCGGTCAAACAATATATGAGAAATTTAAAGACCCGGCTTGTCCGACACAACACATAGTGGCGCGTATGAAGGACCTGTCTTCACAATATACTGAGAAAGGCTTTTTTCAGCCGGCAGAATTCGAAGAGGAAACTCTTTGGACCTTATATTCGTTACAAGAGGGAGTAACTTCCAAAGTTAATTATAAGAAGAGGGGTAACGGATCGATAAGATTTATAGAAAGTTTTTTCAATTTAAAGGGAACAGGCTTATTTAAAGATGACGAGTCCAAGTTGCTTATCATGTCCGGAAATGCCAGGGTTCTATTTGACGGATCTTATGAAGTATTAATTAGACAGAAGGGTCCAGACACTTTCAAAGTGGTTGCTTTTAATAATTCGGGGAGTTTCGATGAGAAGCCTAACAAGAAATTTGTTTATTTTGCAGAAAATTACTTTCCAGGTACAATGATTGTCGCCAAAATCTTAATCAGGGAAGAGGATTTAATCTCACAATCATGAAGGCAGACATCCAAGTTATTGACTTACAGGAATTTAGAACGCCTGGTTCAAAGGTCTTTACCGGCAGGGATCGCGGTGAACAGGATAGAAAGCGTTCGAAAATAGACGAGTTGGTTGATAAACCGGGCAAAATTGACCTCATTATTCCTCCTGATATCTATTCAATTAATCCATCCTATCTGGAGGAATTCCTGGTCAATGTGGTTCAAAAGTTGAAAAAAGACGGCTTTTTTAATAAGTTCAAGATCGTAAACAATGGGCCATATAAAATTTCGAGAGATTTGAATGAGGCCATTGATCGTATTTTAAGGGAGGATCATGCACTAATTTAATATATGTGCGGATGCGATCCACCTGATCTCCTATCAATCATTTCTGATATTGCAAACATTGTTATGGCCTTCGCAGGTTTTGCGTTGGCTTTTTATGTTTTCGTTTACCAAAGGAGAAAGGATCGGGAAAGCGATAGACTTCAATGGTTCAAAGACCTTATTGTAACGCCGAATACTCCGGCCATATATTCGTTTTTCGACAGGGTAACCACAATAGCTACTGACCTCAGTTCGCCAACATTGACTGATTTGAGAAAATCACAAATCCTAAATGATCTAAAAAACGAATGCGCAGTATTTCGGAGAACGTTTGTCGTTCTTCTGAGGTCTGTAGACAGTAATATGGAAAAAGAGATTATAACGAACTGCATAGATCAGTTCTTGGATAATATAACGCAAGCTGCCTTTGATCCGAACATCAATTTGTCAAACGAGGCTGAATTCGAAGCACATGTTTTTATGACCCTAACACATTCAAGAAATTATTTACTCTCCAGGCTTTTTAAATTCTCTGGATAAAGGCGTTGGTAAAAGGAGCAAAATCCTAAACGCGCTTCGTAAAATGAATTCTCACTTGCAACATGCTTAATCGCTTCCTGAATTTTTTTCATTTACTATGTCAGATACGCTTGGATCGCAACCCCTTTTCGTACCTTTTATGTTTTATCGCATCGTTGTGAAATCTATCCCAGGTGATTGTGTGCCCATAGCGTTTCCCTTTTGGAAACCAGACCATTGCACCTACTGATATCCTTAAAGTTCCAAGCTCTTCGCCACTTCTTTTTATCTTTAAATTCAACATCAGCTTTCGTGAGTTCACCTGTTAGAGGCTGCGCCGGAAATTTAAATTTCACCTTATAAGACATTATCGGTTCAGGGGCTAGAGTCCTTAATAAACAAACCCTAGTGTTGAGCTGTAATTCTTCACAGGCCGATATATGCTAACGCTGCCCTTTCTGCCTCTGAAACTGAACCATAATATACCGTCACACCATCCCCGCTTTGCACAGGTATGCCTGTAACATTTTTATTATCAGACTTGCGATTGATTTTCCAATAAGCCCAATATCCCTCTCGCGGCGGACGTTGTAGCAGCGGGGGAATGTCACTGGATGCGTGTAGTATGATTAGTTCGTAGTTAAACTCATCATCAGAGTACGTTTTTTTCGTCATCGGTTGGTGTCCGTTTACTCTTAAAAAGTATCACCTTTTCGTATCACCAACGTTTTATAACTCCCTGAAAATGATGACATAAAGGTAAGTATAGTGAGCCTGCAGGGATTCAAACCCCGACTCTTCTGATCCGTAGTCAGATGCTTTATTCAGTTAAGCTACAGGCCCAATGGTATAATAAACTCCTCAAAAATTGGAGTGCAAATCTAAAGAATAAATTAACGCAACAAAATAAACGGTTTGGCTCTGCCGACAAAAAAGCTATTTTTGGACCTTGTTTACAGGAAATATCCCAGCATGATCAAATTACCCTTTATAGCCCTCATAATCGCATTCTCTCTCCCAGCGGCAGCTCAAGTTTCTGAACCCGGTGCGGAAAGCGCATACCCCCCGCCAGAAAAAGGAGACCGGCCGGATATACCCGGTACCTTCGCCCTCGAACTCGGCATCAACAAGGGCCTCGATGCTCCCGGGAGATTCTCTACCGGTCTCTGGGGCTCCCGAACCATCAACGTCTATTACCAGTACGAGATCCGAATCATGCAGTCCAAATTTAGCATCGTGCCTGGCTTCGGCCTGAGTCTCGAACGCTATAAATTCAAAAACGGCGCCATACTTGGTTATGGCCCGGCACCGGAAGATTCCCTCAAACTTTTTCTTGTCGATGAAACGCCGATGACCGGACTGAAAAAGTCCCAACTCGTAACCAACTACCTCGAACTCCCCCTGGAACTCCGGTTCAACACCAACCCCTCGGATCCCGCAAGAGGTTTTAAAGTCGGCTTCGGCGGACGCATCGGCTATCTCTACGATTCCTTCACCAAACTAAAATACAAGGTAGACGGTGAAACGAAACAACTCAAAGACAAACAAAACTGGAACCTGAACCGGTTCCGCTACGGGGTCTTTGGTAAAATAGGTTTTGGAAATTTCAGCTTCTTCGGATACTACAACCTCACTCCGCTTTTCGAAGAGGGCAAAGGCCCGTATGAAAAAAATATAGCCACTGATTTTCAGACCATGACGGTGGGAATTTCGCTTTCAGCTTTCTAAACAGGTTTCCGGGCGCCGGTTTCCAGGTACCAAGTAACCGGAACCTGGCAACTGGAATCTGGAACCCGGCAATCTGAATCAGCTTCCGCTTTTCATTTTTTCCATTTCTTTTTCGAAAGTCTCCTTGAACTTTTCATAATCGTAATCGATTTTCAAACGCTCGTCCTTGGAGATCCTTTCATTGTATTTGGCAACCAGTTCATCGGCCGACAACTCAATGGCAACATAGGTTTTGTAAGTTCCGCCCTGCGTTTTCATCAGCTTCTCACAAAGCGTGCGGATACCGGAAAGCGTTTGGTCGACTACTTCGCGGTTCAGACTCTCAAACCGCTCTTCAACTTCTTCGCGGTTGTTCATCTCGCGTGAGTTAACGTAGTTGTCTGTAACGGTCTTTACCGTCGTCTGAATGGCCTGCGCTAATTCATTGCGCGCGTTTGTCAATGCCTTCTTCTTCGAAGTCACCTGATCCTGGCTTTCGCCGATGGAATTCGCACGGAAAAATTTGTTGGTAGTAAAGTAGTCGGATCCGGAACACGGAACCACTACTTCAGTTTCACCTTTCGGCGGAGCTTTTTCTTTGCTTTTACAACCGATAATAAACACGCCTGCAAGAGCAACTAACATCAATGTAGAAATTCTGAACTTTTTCATATTGGATTTGGATTCGTCAGATTAAGGGATTATTGGATTAATGCGTTAACATAGTGTTGTGTGACTGTCTTATTCTTCTAATGTGCTAAGGGACTTATATACGTTATATATCAATTTAAATACCAAATTCTTGCAATGGCCTCAAACTTGCCCTTTTTATGTAACTAAAGCGGTTTTTTAATTATTTTTTGCTCCACTCGTCCCCAAAACCCAACCCGTTCACGTGCTTAAGCTCGATGCATCCTCTCTCGGTTTACATTTCACCTCTCCAATTCGGGCAACTCAATACAGTTGCACCTCCTCCAACTTTACACCCATCATTGTTAACTGTCAATGTCAACTGTTAACTGATTTACTGCAATACTGTATACAACAACTCCTTCAACCGCTCACGCTCCAATGACTCAAGCGCCTTATTATATGCATCAACACTTGACTTGTCATAATCCAGGCCGTAACCTTTCACACGATCTAATGTTGTTGCGTAAATTTCTCTTCCTTCTTTCATGGCGGTCACTTTGATAACTCCCGTGAGATATGTAATGTAAATGCTTCCGGAGATCGATCCCTTCTCGGAATCCGCCTGGATATCAAACCAGAGATCAGCGGCGTTCTTGTTGTTGGTGAATTCAAATCCATTATTCACCAACAGGTTTTTTAGTTTATTGCTGATCTGATCATTTGATTTCACAAAACCTAAACTCCTTTCCTCAGCTGTGAGAAACACCAGTGGGCGCTGAACTTTCAGCAAGACCTGCGCGTCAGGAACATTTAATGTTTTTGCAATCAAAGCGTAAACCGGTGAGCTGCTTGTTCCGCTTAATAAATCTATGTTTACCGTGACACCCACACGCTGCTCAATATCGGTGGAACTGATCCTGTTTATCAGTATCCTCGCGTCGCCTGCTTCATTGGTTTTGTATTCAGGAAAGATCTCACCCTGGCCCTTTTCGAAATTCGCAAGTAATGGAAGATCCCTTACCGGCGACCCGTCATCGAAAACAGCTTTTGCGATAACATCGATTTGCGATTGTGCCAGCCTCCTGTTTACCAGCACTTCGCCGGGCTGTACCTGCACCTTGATCTTGCCCAGGATCTTCTGGATCGACGCATATATCTCATTCACGAGAAGCACTTCGCGGTCTCCAACGGTTGCCCTGATGGCTTCCCCGAGATATTTTTCAATGCTCCTGAAAGCCTGGAAATAATAACTGATTGCCTGCAGGCGCAGGCCTGCATTTTCCGAATCGATACCTTTTGTGAAATAATCTTTTGCCAGCAAAGTGGCGTTGCGCTTCTGTTCTTCCTTGATCTGTCGATAGCGGGAAATGGAAAGTTGATAATATACCCAGTAGTTGGCTGCATCTTCCCAGGCATCTACCAATTCAAACTCTTCGAGCTCATCTGCCGCGGTGGTCTTGATGATCTGTTCATATTCTTCGCGGATCTTTTGATCTGTTTCGAAAAAACTCAGTATAGAAGTGCTGGCAACATTTACTTTGATCTGCGAAACGAGATCGTCGAGCGCGCTTTTTTTGGCAGCCTGAATGTAGTTGTGGGTGCCGTCCTTTTGACTGTGCCCTATACCTGTATAATACCCATCCCGGTACGGCTGATCCTTCAACCACAAGGGTTTTAGGGCTTCCGGGTCTGGAGCGTGGACTCTGGCACTACAGGCAGAAATCAGGCATAAAAGCGGAATGAGGCGCTTCACAAAATAATATTTGGGGTGTACTCTCGACCTATATCCAGATCTGTGCCAAATTACAAACAATTCTCCAGCTTGATCCCATTCATCCGGGAGCTTGTATTAAATTTCACGAATTTGCTGGAAAAGCTTTTGGCTTTGGACAATCCCGACATAGTCTACATGGTTCGGCTGTGGACCGTGGACTAAAAACCTATGATAACATCTTATACTCTACTCGACTAATACACTTGTGAAATGAAAAAATACCTCATAATCTATTCACTCCTGATTTTGCCGATCATGCTTCCGGCGCAGTCCACGCATACTTTGAAAGTAAAGGGCCTTGGTTTCACGCTGAACGACGAACCTTTTTTTTACACCGGAGTCAGTTTCTTCAATGCTATTTACAATCCGACGTTCAATCAAAATGATGAGTCCCGTAAAATTTGGCTTAATAAACTTAAAACCAGCGGAATTAATGTTGTTCGCATATGGGGGCAGTGGGATAATAAACGCGGATTTGTAGACAGCAATCCTGACGCCACGCTTTATGAAAAGGACGGGCGCCTTCAGCCGCAAAAGCTGAGCACACTTAAAAAAATCATCCAGGCTGCAGATGAATTACAAATGGTGGTATTGTTTGTGCTCTTTGCAAATGAAAGCTGGGAAGAAAACATCCGGCTTTCCGACGAAGCTTCTGATAAAGCTGTAAAGACCCTTGCAGAAGAACTCAGGCCTTACAGAAATTTAGTGTTCCAGATCTGGAATGAATTCGATCATCGCACAACCGACTATCTTAAAATCATCAAAGCCTCCGACCCCGCACGGCTCGTAACCAATTCTCCGGGATGGGGAGGGGTGTTGGGAAATATTCAGGAAAACGCGGCACTGGATTTTCTCTCGCCACACACCACCCGCGTGGAAACACGGCAATGGGAAATAGCCCCAAAAGAGATCGCTTATCTTTTAGAAAAATATCAAAAGCCTGTTGTCGATGATGAGCCCGCCCGCAGGGGAACCCCAAAGTTCGGCGGACCCAAAAATCCCACTTCACCCTATGATCATATCATCCGTATCTACAATGTATGGAAAGCCGGCGGCCACGTTGTCTATCATCACGATATGTTCCAACTCGGATATGATCATGAATCGATCCCACCCACCGGCATTCCCGATCCCGATTTCAGCCCCTACCACAAAGTTGTTTTTGATTTTCTCGCGAATAAAGAGAGATATGTTGCGCCGATAAGGAAGCCATAGCGTTGGTTGTTAGTTCCTGGTTCAAATTCCTTTACCCAAGCCTCACCAACAAAAATCTCAGCCTAAGCGCTGGTATTTGTACATTTTGCTTTTTAGACATACCCACAGTTGACGATAAGCTTTGGCAAGCGACATAACTTCTCTTTCGCTCATATCGCAAACAAGGACTGCAATCCCCACACGCCAGGGCTTGTTACTTTATCCCCAGATATGATTTTAGGCCTGTTCTACCAGATTTATGTTGTTTTTTGGAATTAATGGTCAAATTTTAAACCCGAATTTCATTTTATCATTGCTTATTGCTAATATTTGGGTCAAAATACACCCATATACATCAAAAGAAGTATCGTTTTCGTCTTTCCCTAAAACCATCAAAGTATGAAAAAAGTAGAAGCCATAATCAGAACTGCAAGATTTGAAGATGTACATACTGAACTTGCCAGGATTGGCATACGCTTCCTTACCTATTCGGAAGTTAAAGGCATCGGCCTGGAACACCCAATTGAACAACAGTATCGAGGGGCTACGTACGATGTGGGGTTTATACCAAGAATCCGGCTGGAAATCGCGGTGTCGGATAGCAAGCTGAACACAGTGGTTGAATGCATTCTGAAAACAGCCTACACTGGCAAAGTTGGTGATGGAAAGATTTTTATCTATGACATTAAAGAAGCCTACCGCATCCGAACCAAGGAAAAGGACGAGAAAGCTCTTTAATAAAATTCTTAGTACACACCGAAAACCTCATCCATATTCGTTATGAAAACAAACCAAGACCTGAACCTTTTTCCTGATACGGAACAAAAACCAGCGGTCAACATCAGCAAAGCATTTGTAAACAATTTTTCTTTTTACTTTTCCGCGTCAGCTCTTTTTATGGCGCTTCTTTTTGCCATGCCAGCGCTTTCCAATGCGCAGTCAGGAGAAACAATCAGCCAGGTTACCGAACAGGTAAGAACTATAGTGGCAGAAGGCACGCAGGAAGTAGCGGCCGAGCCGGTGGCCCCTGGACCTACCGTTGATAAGGGCGACGTTGCCTGGATGCTTATTTCAACGGCGATCGTTCTGATGATGAGCATTCCGGCACTGGCCCTCTTTTACGGCGGCCTCGTTCGCTCCAAGAATATTCTGTCGATGATGATGCAGGTGCTTGTCACTTTCTCATTGATCACCGTACTGTGGTGCATTTACGGATATAGTCTTGCTTTTACGGAAGGGAACGCTTTTTTCGGAGGGCTCAGCCGGGCGTTTCTTTCCGGTACTTTTGACGCGTCCACGGGTACCTTCTCTCTGGCCGCGACGTTCAGCAAAGGTGTCTACCTCCCTGAACTGCTATTTGTTGCTTTCCAGGCAACCTTTGCAGCCATCACCTGTTGCCTGATCCTGGGGGCGATCGCAGAACGTATGAAGTTCTCGGCCGTACTGATATTCATGGTGATTTGGTTTACGTTGAGCTACATACCGGTCGCGCACATGGTATGGTTCTGGATGGGCCCCGATGCGTATAGCGATGCCGGTATTGCCGAGGCTATGACCGCCAAAGCAGGTCTCATCTGGCAGTGGGGCGCGCTGGATTTTGCCGGTGGCACAGTTGTACACGTCAACTGCGGTATTGCAGGGCTGGTGGGAGCTTACCTGGTTGGTAAGCGTTCAGGGTTTGGAAAAGAACCCATGCCGCCGCACAATCTGACCATGACCATGATTGGCGCCGCCTTGCTGTGGACAGGTTGGTTTGGTTTCAACGCAGGATCTGCACTCGAAGCGAACAACTATGCCGCACTTGCTTTCATAAACACTTTTCTGGCCGCCGCCTGTGCCGTGCTTTCCTGGACGGTTGGTGAATGGGTAGTCAGAGGCAAACCTTCAATGCTTGGCGCGGCTTCCGGCGCGGTGGCTGGCCTTGTCGCGATTACACCCGCGGCCGGCAACGTGGGCATTCCTGGTGCGTTTGCGATCGGTACCATAGCAGGTCTGGTTTGTCTGTGGGGTGTTAACGGATTAAAAAAATTACTAAAAGCAGACGACTCTTTAGACGTCTTTGGCGTGCATGGTATCGGCGGGATCACCGGCGCGTTGTTAACAGGTGTATTCAACTCACCAGAACTGGGCGGACCAGGTCTGGTAACCGATTGGGTCACAGGCAGCACTGGTTTTCCGGGCATCGGAGCGCAGCTCTGGATACAAGCCAAAGCTGTTGCGATCACATTAGTCTGGTCAGGATTTGTGGCGTTCATCGCATACAAAGTTGCAAACCTTCTGGTAGGGCTAAGACCATCGGAAGAAGATGAACGCACAGGCCTTGATCTTGTTGAACATGGCGAACAGAGTTACAATTTTTGAGTTCGGAAATTTTTTACGGGCCGTGATTCAGTACGGCCCGTATTTTTTTTCATCTTGAACTTAAACCCGATCCTGTCACGCCAGATCTCTTTACCTTGCCGCATTGCTTTGATCCGGTTCATCAAAGAACGGATAGCGTTACCGGATTTAGATTATCAGGAGGTCGGGTAAGTATAATGTTTGATAAGAAGTTTTGAACGTGGACCATACCTATTGTTTGGTTCTGATTAGCTCGTAAGCATATTCCTTTACCGAATCACGGCCATCTAAAAAATCTTTGTACGATTGAGTAACATCGAAATCAGGCATGACACCGCGGCCCCGCTGTGAAGGATTTTCTTCTATAGACAGAATTGATTTCCATGTAGGAATTTTTACACCAATTTTACTGTTTGGAAGTACCAGTCCAAACATCGCACCGCTTATGTAAGATCGGTATTCTCCGCCCGTCTCTTCTCCAACTATAAAAACATTTTCAAGTTGCGATGCTAATGAAGTGAAGTCCGTGCTGTGCTGGCAGAATAGTTTCTTCCATCAACCAGAATATAAACTGTCCCTGAAAATTGAATACCTGCTGGTTTAATTAATTCGAGATAAGATTCTTGTTGCCATAAGTAATAACCATGACCGGAATCAACCAGCTTGTCAAAATAGGTCTCTTTGATCTGTTTCAGGGATTTCGCATAAGGCTTGTAGCTGAAGTCTTTATCAAACAATCTATAGTCGTTCGATTTCACCTGCATAGGCTCATAGATCCTCGACGGTTTGCTTACTAGATAAGAATACAACTCCGCCACGTGTTCTTCTTCCCTGATTCCGCCTTCTCCGCGAAGGTCTATTATAAGATGCTGTACACCTTTATTCAGGATTCTGTGAAAATATGTTTGTATCGAATCCTTGAAAACACGGGAATCTTCGATCAGGAAATATGCCGTTTTTAAGTAATCGTCTACCTTCAATTCGAGGGCTGATTTTTTCCACTTCCAGACTTGTTGAAATGAAAGTTGACTGAAAGAATCTTTCAGCCCAGGAGTACTAATAGTAACCTCTTCATCCTTTAAGGTTCTCAATCTGATGTCATATATTTCGGTCTCTTCCACAAACAGAGAAAAGAACCAGGGAAAATAGTCATTCAATGCAGCGAGTTTACCAGTTTCGTTATAGCCATCTGCAGGAATGAATGGCCAGATCATCGATTTGATTTCTTCAGGTGTCCTCCCTTTGATTTGAGTTATTTCAGATCCTTTAGGGAATGATAGGTCCTTTACTAAAGATTCAGAGACATAGAATTTATCCCCAAAATATTTGATGTTAAAGGGGAAGATGTTTTGTTTTCTTTTATACCAGGAATCCGTAACACCATGCCTCGTGTGCATGTTCCTGACTCTTCCAACGTGTAATGCGATGAGCCTGTAAAATTCGCTATGGGTCATGGAATATTGGCACAATTGCAGTGAGCTGTCTTTCAATGCCTGCCATTCTACTTCTTTTAAGTAATCGAAAAGGCCGGTATGGGTTTTTTCCATGATCGTGTAGAACTTCTCATAGTCTTGCTTTAACTGCTCCGGTGAATATTGCTTTGTCCAGAATTCACTGAATACGGAAACTTCATTTAAAAGAGTAACCTCCTTTTTTAACCTTATTACCAGATCAGTTTGAGTATTATTTTCAGAAATCGACAACAGATATTTGCCATATCCCAGGTGTGTTACAACAAGCGTATCATAAGTATTTATTTTGGTGAGATCCAGTTGGAAAGAACCCGATTCGTTGGTTATTACAAACTCGGAATTGCTGATGATTTTGATTGAGGTCTTGCTTAGGGGTTCTTCACTGTCATTGTCGATAACTACACCCTTGATGATCGATTGAGCGTTTACGAGTAATGGAGAAATGACAGCGCACGAAAACAGAAGTATTCTTAGATCGTACATAGGTGAAGCATTTGGGGAATGAAATTAAAAATATTCTCCTGATCATAACGCCCAATGCCTGAGGGCAATTGTGTCCCGGGCCAGATGCGCAACCCAATTGTTCTTTAATTTCTGCTGCCCGTTCAATAACAGGTTTCCCGATACTGACAAAGGTGTTTCAAAACCCCTGGAATCAGGAGTATATCTCATTTTGATTTCCAAGGTTGGCAGATATACCTAAATAAATTTGCGCTCATGCCTGTAAGTGGCAAATCAATGCGAGGCAGCACAGGGCAGATTTTAGAAAAAACATGCTGGATAAATTTAGCCAGGAAACAATGGTTTGACCAAATATATTTTATTCCATCCATCAAAGCATTTACACTATGAATAAGTTAACTTGAGGCATCCTAAAACAAAAAAGATGAATCCAAACAAAGCATTATGGGAAAAAGGTGATTTCACGCGCATAGCCGAATGTATGCGGGAAAGTGGTGCCGATCTGGTGGCCAAATTGGGAATCACCAAAGGTCTTAAGGTTCTTGACCTTGGTTGTGGCGATGGCACCACAGCAATACCTGCAGCAAAATTAGGAGCTAATGTTCTGGGTGTTGATATCGCAAAAAATCTTGTGGAGGCAGGAAACATTCGGGCAAAAAAAGAAGGGCTTACAAATTGTGCCTTCCAGGAAGGCGATGCAACTGATCTGCATGAGCTGCGGGATCATACTTTTGATTTGGTCGTAAGCATCTTTGGGTCAATGTTCGCTCCAAAGCCATTTGAGGTAGCCAGGGAAATGGCTCGCGTTACACGTCCGGGTGGACGAATCGTTATGGGGAACTGGATCCCAGGAGATCCCACACTTGTAGCGCAAATATTGAAAATCAGTTCTGCGTATACCCCTCCGCCGCCCGAGGGATTTATAAGTCCGATGTTGTGGGGTGTAGAGAGCCACGTTATTGAACGTTTTGGTCGCGCTGGAGTGCCGAAAGAAAATATATCCTTTGTTAAGGATAGCTTTATATTTAAGGCACCTTTTTCCTCTTCACAGTTCGTGGACAGGTTTAGAAACTACTATGGTCCAACAATGAACGCTTTTGAAGCCGCTGAAAAGAGCGGCAAGGGTTTGGATCTTCAGCGCGACTTAGAAATCTTGTTTACGAGTCAAAATCAAAGCAAGACAGAAAATACGACGTCTGTTCCCGCCACATTCTTACGGGTAACGGTTAAGGTCTGAATGTACATATTGCTTATCTCATTTAATTGCCGTCGACCGGATAAATAAATTGCCACCTGAATTTTATTTCGATATTTTCCAGTCCGATTCGACATTTGAAACTGGCGGCATAAAAATTTCCCCCTTTTTCCGTGGAAACCAAAAATCTAAAGCCATGGAAAAAACTAAGAGTAAATCAGTTCGCGCCGTACCAGAAGGATTTCAGACGGCAACGCCATACCTGGTTGCGGACAATGCGGCAAAACTTATTGAGTTTATCAAAAATGCATTCGATGGCAAGGTATCGTTTATCTCAAACCGGGATGACAACAAGATCATGCATGCTACAGTTACGATCGGAACTTCTACGATTATGATTTCAGATACAATGGAAGGCATGGAACCACATACAGCCATGTTGTATTTGTATCTGGAAGACGCAGATGGAGTTTTTAAAAAGGCCGTTGATTCCAAAGCAACATCGGTTCAAGAGCCAAAAACTGAATTCTATGGTGATCGTGCCGGAGCTGTCAATCCGCCATAAGGAATGACCAGTATCGGACGAATTACAGCCATGACCGGACAAAAACAATTAGTTTCACCACCGAAATAGAACCTATTGTTATTTTTCCACTCGATATTGAAAATCCTAACCACAATGCGACTTTTATTCGCGGCAAGGTTAACGGCTTGAATATTCCGGTAAGCAAACAGGAGACATCTGTTATTGATGTTGTAAAAAATATTCAAAAAAATTAAGTAACCTTTTCCTTACTTGTGGAACCTACTCATTGTAATCCGGATTCTAATGACCGATCAAGCTCGAAAACAAACATTCATGGTCTTATATGAGCCCGTTCACCTATCCTTTCAGCGATTTTGTCGTGCCCGGGCAAATTCTGCCGATGATGCCAAAGATCTGATTGCTGAAACCGTGCTTAAGGCCTATGAAGGAATCCATCGGTTGAGAGATGAGAAAGCGTTCCTGGCGTTCCTCTTTGGGATTGCTTCAAGGATCATAAAAAAACAGTATCGAAGAAAAAAGTTTTGGGCCTTATTTGACTACAGTAGATCGTACGCAATCGAAGACAAAACACCAACGCCTGAACAGGGCCTTGATGTACAATTTTTATACGAAGCCATCCATAAACTGCCATTGAAGTATCAGGAAGCCATCGTGCTTCATTGTATTTCCGGATTTTCCCTGCAAGAAGTTGCGACCATTCAGGAATCAACATTGTCTGCTGTAAAAGTGAGAGTAATGAGAGGAAAACTCAAACTACAACATATACTAAAAATAATTGAAAAGAATCCGCCCGAAAAGCAAAATAAACTCAGTTTTCAAAATCACTCAATAATACCATGAAAGATCTGGATGAATATTTTGATAAGGCAGTAAGGCAAGAAGAGATTGTTCCATTGGCAAAAATCGATGAAATACTTTCTTCAAAAAAACAACGTGCGCAAAATCAGTCACCTAATTTCTTGTATGCTTTATTTCAACGAAAAGAATTCGGTTTGGCAATGCTGAGCACTATTACAATTCTAATTGTATCCATTATGATTTTCTTTGTCATCCAGGATAAGACTCATGTCGATGAGGAAGTTTTTGTCCCGCAGGCGCAAAGAAGGGTCATGCATCTTGTGAAGAATATTTCTGCTCATCCTAATAACCGCGAAATAACGGTTTCACAATTTGGATCAACGACAAATCCTGAAGAAACGGCTATTCCTATCCATTTACGATCGAAATTTGAACTCTCGGAAGATAAGCTGAAATTACTGGGTATCACATTTAGTGACACGCTTGTTAAATATGAAGGCAATGCTAAGGGGAAAGGATACGTAAGATTTTCCGTACCGAAAGCCAGCGCAGAAACGCCTTTTTTGAAGGTCGATATCCGTTTATTAATCGGCCCAATACGCGCTGGCATAAAAGAGTACGAGTTCTATCCCTGGTTTTTAACAAACGAAAACGGGCTTCAGGGTCCACGGTACGAATTTGGGGGGAGAGAGCCTTCAGGGAAGATGACAAATTCGTTTTTTTTGAGTGCGATTGATGAATTGATTCCGATACAAATAGACAGACCCGGCTTCGCGAAGGTAATATTCTGGTTTTCTCAAACCCCGGAGCTGATGAGTATTCTGGAATCCGCCACAATGATTTCTAAAAACACTGAAATGCTGGACGTTCCAGCCACTAATAGAACGAACAGTACAATCGAAATTGAAATATTTCCAACCATTACCAAAAGAGATGTTCAGGTTGTTACCAACGTCCTTAAGAAACAAAAGCTGGAAATAACCCTTTTAAACTCGTCTGGTGACGTCCTGCAGGTCCCCGTTAATAACCATGTTTTAGAGAAAGGCGATCACAGCTTCTCCATCGACCTATCGACTTTTGAAAAAGGGCTTTACTTTGTTCGGATCAAATCAGATCCAGGTTTGATCACAATCCATAGACTGTTTAAGGAATGATCTTTCCCCAGGTCGACGTAGTTGGATAATAAGGTGAAAGAGTATTCCACCGGCCGTCTCCATTTCAATCCGGACTCATCGATCATCTGCTTCCGCATTTCATTGCACGGGGGTCCTTCGGCATTGTTCGCGCTGCGCGCGACAATGTCTTACAATGACGTTCGCCGGTTGAAGGTGATTATCAACATGTTATCCGCTGTAAATCATAACTTTTTTTTCACGGCAAAATACGTCATAATAATCTATTTTTTCCTTGGCTCAAGGTCCTTAACTCAGGATGACGGGTCTTAGGGGGGCAGGGACTTGACCAATTCTCTAATCTAAAGCTTTGAATGTCCCAGGTTTTTGGCGGTATTAATTCCGCAGCAGATCCCGGCCTGTTTATATTTCTTCCAGTCATTAGTCGCCAAATAACTAAATTCCATTTTGGAATCTGAGTTTTATGGTTGACACTGGCGCGAAAGAATTTGACGTTATCATTTGCGGAGCCGGTCCCGCGGGCAGCACTTGTGCCCTCGCGCTGGCCGATTCAGGTTTAAGCGTTGCAGTTCTGGAGAAAAACAGTTTTCCACGCGACAAGACCTGTGGCGATGCTGTGGCTGCCTATGTACCAAAAGTGCTGGCTACCATCAACAGCTCTTTAACCAGAAGCCTGGAAGGTTTTACAGAGAAGGTCAGTGTGAATACCTGCCGCCTTGTAGCTCCCAATCAAAAAGCTTTCGACCTCCGCTTTAACCAAACAGGATTTATTTCCAGAAGAATTGACTGGGACAATTTTCTTTTTGAAAAAGCCTCTGCGCAAAACAACACCACATTTTTTTTAAACCATACCATAAGTGATGTGATGATCACCAGCGATGGGGTAACTGTCATGGCCGGCAACACTGAATTTAAAGGCAAAATTGTGATCGGCTGTGATGGCGCTCATTCTGTAGTAAACAGAAAAATAACCGGTACAAGACCTGATCCGGATCATCATTGTGGCGCGGTTCGCGCGTATTACCGCAACGTATCCGGTATCGCAGATCAAACCTTTGAGATCCATCTGGTAAAAGATCTTCTGCCGGGATACTTCTGGATCTTTCCTGTTAAAAATAACCTGGCGAATGTCGGTCTGGGCGTTCTGTCGGTTGTGATCTCGAAGCGAAAGATGGATTTGCGCACTTCCCTTCAAAAAATTGTGGCAGAGATCCCATACATCAGTGACCGTTTTAAAAATGCGGAACGTATAGGGAAGATCGAAGGATTTGGTCTGCCTTTAGGATCCCGGAAGGTTCCCATGAGCGGTGATCGTTTTATGTTGTGCGGAGATGCTGCCTCCCTTATTGATCCTTTGTCTGGTGAAGGTATCGGCCAGGCCATCGTATCAGGCCGTTATGCTGGATGGCAGGCAAGAAAATGTTTTGACGAAAATAATTTTTCCGCAGGCTATATGAAGCAGTATGACGCGCAGGTGTATCAGAAATTCTGGTCGCGGCACCGTAAAAACCATTTCATCCAGCAGCTGATGAACCGCGAATGGCTCCTTAATGGTGTTTTTAATGTTGCACTTAGAAGCAGATTAATCAGGGATGTTATATCGAAAAGTTTTACGTGACTCATGTATATGGGTGATGTTTGCAAAAGCAACTTTTTTGTGAAGGACTTGGCCCGGTGGTTCGGTGTTTGAATAACTTCCAGGTTCATTCTGCTGGTCAGTAAGCTTGTCTAAAGCATTCTAATTCTATTTGTACAGAATCGATACCTATTTATGAACCTTTTTACGTACATTTTTCGTTATATTTGAAAGCAAAATTCCAAGAACATGAAAACGGCGACCGTCACTGATTTCAGGCAAAAAATGAAAGAGCATTTGAGTGCGATCCAAAATGACCAGGATATTTTGGTCCTCACAGGACCCAAGAAAATGGATTTTGTTGTTTTGACATTAGAGGCGTTTAATGCAATGGCAGAAACCGCCCACCTTTTATCAACGCCAGCAAATACGGAAAGGTTAATGGAAAGTATTGCACAAGACAAGGCTGGTAAGGCCGTAGTGAAACATCTTGAGTTAGGGGATCGAAAACAAGTTAAACGAAAATCCAAAGCACGAGCAACCGCAAAACCTGCGCTTGTCAAGCGACCAGGTAAATAGTTCATTCACATTGCAAATGACAACGGCCTTTACTGATCATGGATGGAGTGACTATTTATATTGGCAAGAATACAATCCGGAAACGCTCCAAAGGATAAATGATCTTATTAAGGACATAAAGCGCGATCCATTTAAAGGCTTTGGTAAACCTGAACCACTAAAGGGAAATCTTGCAGGCTATTGGTCGAGAAGAATAGCAAATGAACATCGGCTGGTTTATCGGGTTCATGGAACGAAGCCTGATCAAGTCCTAACCATTATCCTGGCCCGGTTTCACTACTAATATATTTGAATCGTTTCAACCGAAATTGCTGTTGTAGCCCCGGCAGGGTAAAAAGTTTCTTCCAAGCCGTTTCCGGTTACTTCCTTATGGGATTCATTTACAAATAGTTGGATTGCCACTTTTTCCGGTGCATTCCGAAGAATTTTGCCACCATTTTGCCACTTTCTAGATCACTTTTGATTTTCTTGCCACAAAATTGCCACGAGTTTTGCCACAAAAAAACAGGAATCGAACCCGCTCCTTCCTCTTGTTCGAGTAATATTACTAGTTCGTTCTTTGGTAATGCAGTTTGGCATTATAGGCATACCCAAGTTGTGAAAACAAAGAAAATCATAATTTGAACATTTCCACATGAGAATTGACCTGTCGGTTTCTAAAGCGAAGATACTTCAAGAGAAATCTGAGCAAAACAAATAATCTGTAAAACTGAAAACAGAAAACCAAGAAAGGTTCTCACCATCCTTAAGCTATCAAATGCCAAGAAGCGCTTTGAAAGTTACTTAGGTATTACCGGAACTATATCTTGTAGTCAAGCAGGCTTCATGATATACTTTCTTTTTATGGATGTGGATCGGGTTAACTCATGTCTATGACATAAAGAATATTTACTTGGACAGGTGGACATCTCGATAAACCCGAAGTTTAAATTTTTTGATGCTTATATCGTTTAATTGGAATTCCCATTTCCCGATTTCATGCAGAGAGATTTCTTACAGACTTTGAGTCGTTGTAAGCGCCAGGCTGGGATTTACTTTGAGTTAAGATTCCTTGGTGTTATTCAGGTGAATAATTATATTGCTTATGGGAAGCCCATCCCGTTTGTCTTTGAAAAGTGTGATGGGCTTTGTGTTTTTTTGAAGTGTTGAGACGATGGGATCAGGCTTAATTGAGATCTTCATGATAACCATGGTTATTTTGATTGCATCGCTATTCCCAGACCCTGACACAATTGGTCAGTCGGTAGTGGTAAGGAATAATCCTTCCATTATCTACTCTTAATCCATCCTGCGAATGATTCCAAGAAGGAGTTGAGAGGTTGCATTGCTCCGGTAACAACTTCACAGTATCTCTTGCGTTGAAGTGGATATCGAGATGGTGGAAAAGCAAATGATCCTGGCCGTGAATGTGAAGGCTTCCCAGACGGAAGCCTTCTTTTTTGTATCTAACCTTTCACGTGCATCGACAAGATATGTTTTCAAAGAAGAAGAAAACCGAAAAAAGAAAAAGAAAGCATCATCATTGGAGGGCGTGGAAGCAAAGCAAGGAGGAACAGAATAAATGGAGGCTTTCTCACCTCTAAAAGATTACTAGGGCTGAGGTTATTCAAAATTAGATTCGTTTTGCTTATATTCACTTTTGAGGCTAATGCAATCAGGTTATGGGGCGAAAACTCACAGTTGCATAGATCTTCTGGTTTCACGAGAAGAAAACTGTTTGGAACGCCTAAATCCGTATTCCCTATTTTCGCAAGAGATGGAAATCACCAAGATCAAATCTCCTACAGAAGCAACTGAAGCGTCTGGTATTGTTTGCAGGGAGAATGAATTGCTTATTGTAAGTGATGAAGTCCCTGGTGTTTATTTCAGTTTTAATATCAGCGGGCACAGAGGAAAAGTTATCACATTATCAAACGGCGAACGTAAAACCCTATTTAAATCCTCCCTTGCAATTGATTTCGAAGCCATCGATTTCCTCGCTGACGAGAGGATTGTTGCATTGTCTGAACGGCTACGATCACTAATTGGTGCTACAGGATTAATAGTTCAGTACGATGACCAATTCTCGGAGCTGGGAGAAAAAGGCCTTGAGGGGCTTGCCATACGACCTCTACCTGCAGGCAACGGAGGATCTAAGATCACAGTGTTGTGGGAAGGAGGTTGGGTAGAAGAAAGTGAGGTTCAACCGCAGGTGTTCAGGGGTCTGACAAACCAATTGCGTCCAGTAATGCTCACGCATGAGCATATATGCAATATAGTACCAGTGCCTATATCATAGATTGCCAACTACAGATATTCGGTCCGGGTCAATTCAGGCAGGAATGAAGCTATTTGAGTTTTAAACATTTAACCGCTATCTTTGACCTTCGTTCTTTGTTTCTTTCGTCAAACAGGTGTGTGGTTCTTCCGGGAGGTCCGGAAGATTAAAAAGGAATCGTGTTAAAATCACGAGCAGACGTGCTACTGTAAATGACTTCCTGATTTCATCAGGAAAAAGGGTTTGCCCTCAATATCCATTGTGGCGCGTTTCGCGCTATGAGAAGGACAGGCAGATACCGTCATAAGCCAGGAGACTTGCCTTATACCCGAATGACTATGCTTACACGCTAATAAGCAGGTCAGGTCTGATACGTTATTCCCTTCTTACATTGGAACGAGTGTATCATTTCTATTCTGTTTTAGTGTGCCTTGCATATTGAATTTTGCAAAGGACTTGGTTAAACAAACTAAAACAAAGCAAAATGATTGCACACAATCTGGGCTATCCACGAATCGGTAGCCATCGCGAACTCAAAAAAGCCTGTGAACTTTATTGGTCAGGCAAAACAACACACAAAAATCTTTTACAGGTTGGCCGTAACATAAGGCAGGAAAACTGGATGCTCCAAAAACAAGCCGGTATTGATCTGATCCCATCGAATGATTTTTCATTCTACGATCAGGTGCTCGACATGTCATTAACAGTCAACGCTATTCCTGAAAGATATCATGATGTCATCGTTAACAGGAACAACTCGGAGCTCGACCTTTATTTTGCCATGGCAAGGGGTTATCAAAAAGAAGGGCTCGACATTACAGCGATGGAAATGACAAAATGGTTCGATACTAATTATCATTACATCGTACCAGAGTTTTATAAGAACCAACCGTTTAAGCTATTTTCGACAAAAGTCATTGATGAATTTTACGAGGCACAACAGCTTGGCCTTAAAACGAAGCCAGTTCTTATCGGTCCTGTTAGCTATCTGCTGGTGGGAAAGGGAAAAGAAAAAGGTTTTGAGAGCATTGACCTGATTAAAAATCTTCTCCCTGTTTACATTGAGATATTGAAGAAATTAGACAAACTTCATGTTGAATGGATTCAGTTCGATGAGCCCTTTCTATCGTTAGATCTGACTGAAAAGCAAAAGAAAGCATTTGAATATGCCTATGGTGAGATCAAGCGTGAATTTCCGCACATAAAAACCATTCTTGCAACCTATTTCGAAGGACTTCGCGATAACACAAAGCTAGCGGTCTCACTTCCAGTTTGTGCGTTACATGTTGACCTCGTTCGTGACAAAGAACAACTTGAAAAGTTATTGCCGCAAATTCCAGATAAGCTCACGTTATCTCTTGGTGTTGTAGACGGCCGTAACATATGGAAGAATGATTTAGCAAAATCGCTTGTTCAAATCGAAAAGGCCATGTCAATAATTAGCCGTGAAAGAATAATGATTGCGCCATCATGTTCTTTGATTCATTCGCCTTGTGATCTTGAATTAGAAAAAAACGAAACTCAATTATCGCCGGAGGTTAAAAATTGGATGGCTTTTGCAAAACAGAAAGTCACTGAAATCGTCACGTTGAAAAATCTGTCAAAGCCCGAAGCAACAATTGAGTTCATTGGCAAACTAGAAGAGAACAAAAAAGCAATTGAAAACCGAAGAGTATCAAAACTCATTCACAACTCAGCAGTAAAAGAAAGGGTAGAAAATATCACAGCTTCCGACGCAACACGAAAAAGTCCGTTTTCAGTTCGTAAGCAAAAGCAGAAGGATGAATTGAAACTACCATTGTTTCCAACTACAACCATCGGGTCATTTCCTCAGACGTTAGATGTGAGGAGCTGGCGCGCAAAATGGAAAAAAGGCGACCTCACGGATCAGGCTTATGACAAGTTGTTAAAAGATGAGATCGAAAAAGCAATACGCTGGCAGGAAGAAATCGGGATCGATGTTTTGGTGCATGGCGAGTTTGAACGAAATGACATGGTTGAATATTTTGGCGAACAACTCGCAGGTTACGTCTTCTCTTCAAACGGATGGGTGCAAAGCTATGGATCTCGATGTGTGAAGCCACCAATTATTTTTGGTGATGTATCAAGGCCAAATCACATGACAGTTACCTGGTCTTCATTTGCTCAATCGCTGACAAACAAATATGTCAAAGGTATGCTCACGGGTCCAGTGACTATTCTTCAATGGTCTTTTGTTCGTGACGACCAGCCACGCTCAGAAACTACTAATCAGATTGCACTGGCTATCCGTGACGAAGTATGCGACCTGGAGAAAGCCGGAATTAAGATAATTCAAATTGACGAGCCTGCCATTCGTGAAGGATTACCTCTTAGAAAATCGGATTGGAAAGCTTATCTCGATTGGGCTGTACGAGCATTCAGAATATCTGCAAGTGGTGTAAAGAATGAAACTCAAATTCACACGCACATGTGTTATTCTGAATTCAATGACATCATCGATAGTATCGCAGCGATGGATGCCGATGTCATTACCATTGAATGCTCACGTTCACAGATGGAATTGTTAGATGCCTTTGCCGATTTCAAATACCCGAATGAGATCGGTCCTGGAGTATATGATATCCACTCTCCAAGAGTACCGTCACGCGATGAAATGGTTTTCCTGATGAACAAAGCCAGGGCAGTAATCCCTGCCGATCAGCTATGGGTTAATCCTGATTGCGGACTAAAAACACGTCATTGGGAAGAAACTAAAAAAGCACTGATTGAAATGGTTCAAGCTGCAAAAGAACTTCGTTCACCAGTAGAAGCAATTTAGAAACACCTACAAGCCGGAATTGAAAAGACTCCGGCTATTTATTTTTCACAAGATGAAGCATGAACAAAAATATTGTCCGCGATGTGAATCCGTTTTTGAGTGTAAAGTCGGAGCCGTTAATAATTGTCAATGCTCTTCTATAAAACTCAGTGACGCTGAATACGCTTTCGTTCGTGAAAAATTTGCCGATTGTTTGTGCGCAGAATGTCTTAAAGGTATGAGGACTGAATTTCATGCTAAGAAACTGAACGATCAGCTTATACTCCTCTTCCGGAAAAATTATGAAGCTTCCTAAAAAATCAAAGTTTACGCACAACCCGCTATTGTGCTGCGGGATTGCTTTACAGGCACTATTCCGCAGAAAGAACTATTATGATATCACACGATTTAAAAAAGCACACTATGAACACAATGGCTTTTTGCAATTCCGAAGATTGAATACGAAAACTTCGAAGCCATTGTAATTACAGATGTTCACGAACAAATAATCTGGGCAAGTTCAGGATTCAAAGCCATGACGGGCTACAACATCCGGTAGGCTATTGGTAAGAGACCTTCTTTCTTACAAGGCGCGAAAACCCAAGCAGTAATAAAAAAATCTATACGTGAAGCTATTAAACAGGGGGTCAAAATTTCTGAAACTCTTATCAACTACAGAAAGGACGGCTCGCAATATTATTGTCATGTCGATATTCAACCTAGTTCTCACCTGCTGGAGAACTTGTCAATTTCATGGCACTCGAAAAAGAAGTAAACACTCAACACAATGACCACTGAAGAAAGAATCGATGCCTCAGTTACAAAAGTTTTTAAAGCTGTATTTCCAAATACAACTAACCATTACGATACTCTATTCGGTGGCACCGCTATGCACTTGATGGATGAGGTGGCTTTTATTACAGCAACACGGTTTAGTCGCCTTAAAATGGTGACGGTTTCTTCTGACCGTATTGATTTCAAAAAGCCTATTCCTCACGGCACTATAATCGAGTTAATTGGCCAAGTCGTGAAAGTTGGCAACACAAGTCTGATTGTGAAAGTAGACATCTACGTTGAACAGATGTACAGTGATAACCGTGAGATTGCAGTATCAGGTACATTTACTCTGGTTGCCTTAGATGACCAAAAGCAGCCCGTCAAGATATTGACCCCATATACTCCAACGACACGTCAAAGGTGATTTTTCTTATTATTGGTGATCCCGCTGGGTGTTAAAGAACAACTTTCTATATCAAAGATAATGAAAATCATTGAGAAATCCTTTGCCAAATAGATGCAAATTTCTCCAAGGAAAATTATTATGATCTGCACTTTTCTAAAAAATCGATAATCAACCCTTATAAAAAAACCATATGCACCCCGGGATTTGGATAACAAAGACGGAGACAAAGAACCACGGGGCCCCGTTAAAAAATATACGACCCGCCCGTAGATGGAACGAAGTGGAATGTCGGAAGGGTGGAGATATTTTTTAAATGGGGCCTTCACTTCCTCCAAGGATCAGTGGGTCAATGGATGCCTACAATGTACTCTTAGACAGCTGGGATGATAACAAGCTTGAGTTGATCGAGCAATTCAAAGTTCTGCTGATCAACAGGGCTAACAAAGTTCTTGGAATTTTCGAAGTATCCACCGGAACCTGATACTTTCTTGTTTCTTTTGTGTTTTCCATAACGGGTCCACTCCGATAAACCATAAATAACTATAGGGTAAAGTCGGATGAAACGCTTTGATCCGCGCCTCCCGGTTCATTACCTTGCCGACCCGCGAAGACCGATTGCCGACACAGCCAGTTTGAGATCCCATAAAAGCGTACGAAAGGCCCAAGCTGAATGGGAGGGCATTTTACAGAGCCATAAGAACAATAAACACAACAATCCCCGCTTTTAGGTTTTAATAAAGTCTTGCAGTTCTCACATTCGCAAAAGTACTGGCAAACGTCCGTAGGCATTGTTTCTTCTTTCTTATGCCCGCAATTCGGACAAGTAATTATCGATTCCGGTTTTATTTCTATAGACATTATTTTCCTTTTAGTGTTCAATAATTAGTCATACTTAAAGGGAATTGGTTATATCGTTTGAGCCGTTTCAGTGCCGCAAAAGTACTTTGTATTATCAGTCCATTGATGAGCAGAGCTTAGTTGCCTTTGATTTTTCCTCGAAGCAATACTGCCTGAACCGCCAATGGTACCCAACAGGTAAAAAATGCTGGTCTTCTCAGGTTTTCCCCTAGGGGTTTTGCTATTTTATCTTCAACCCATCTATAATCGAAGGATATCCATACGCTTTTATGGGTTTGTTCAACCTAAAATTATCAGGGTGTACTACAAGTTTGCATTTTTGTAATTTCTTTGTGTCCTTGCGCCTTGTGGCTACTTTAAGAACGCCAATGGTAAAGGTTCATCGCTTTTTACAAAATATCGTAAACCAATATCATTTACAACGTGTGTTATTTTAAATTTTTACTGTATATTAATGAATATAAATCCGCTCTTTTTTTAAGGACCTTGATCCATGTTAACCATACCAGCAAACGCAAAGATCATTGATCTTACCACGTCTACCCTGTGGTTCGATGAAAATGGAATATTGTGTTCCATATCCAAAAAAGCCTCTCCTCAAACGCTTGAACTAGCCAGGCAAACGCTGAAAGATTTACGCCAGTACATTGGTAATGATAAAGTGTGTATGCTGATCGATGCGACACATACTTCTGAAACCTCCCGCGAAATACGGGATTTTGCCGCAGAGGAGCTTCCGAAAATCGCGAAAGCCATTGCCCTGATGTCACGATCCTCATTAGGAAAGATGCTGGCTAATTTATTTTTTAAACTGAAGGCACAACCCTACCCCGTTAAAATGTTTGATGATGAGCAGGAGGCTGTTCGTTGGCTCAGGCAATATTTGTAAGGCCTACATTACGATGTCATTTTTAAATAAAAAGTGATACGGAGTTGCAATTCGTGGCAGGGTTTTCTCCCTGAAAGTACAGGATGACTGTAGTTTTAAAACACTTTCTTTCATACGATAAAAGATTGTTTGATAGGGCTAATGCACGGAAAGGAAAATTGTATACAAACAAGGTAAATATTTCATATGTAATATACGTGCTCAATTTAAATTATGCCCCAGGGGTTAATTGACTAACTATAGTAGTTTCTTCCGTTGGATAGTATTATTTATTCAATGACAGCTTCAGCGATCGTATTCATTTTATTTGGTATAATATTGATGATGAGACTACGGAATGGAATCGCTTAAAAAAATTAATAAACCGATGAAGAAAGATAAGCGCGTTCGGCAGATCCTTCAGCAGATTGCGAGATTTTCAAAGGGAGATCACGGCCCTTACATGAATGTTACTGAAAATGTGGACGAAATCGATGCGATCAGCGCCGGACTTAACGCGCTGGGCGAAGCATTAACATCCCGCGACAGCGCCATTAAGGAGAAGGAAGAAAGGATCAATGCGCTGCTGGAAATCCTGCTGCGGTATACGACCATGGACTTTTCAGTGAAAGCCCCCCTCTGCAGTTCCGGGGATGAGATCGATGCATTGGGCGCTGGCCTGAATGCGCTGGGCGAAGAATTGGTTTATCACACGAGCAGACTGAAAGACAGCGAGGAACAGATCAAAACCATTTTCAACAATGCCCCGGACGCTGTTATCGTGATTGACAGCAAAGGTATCATTGTAAGGTGGAACCCCGCGGCAGAAAGAATTTTAGGGTGGACCGAAGAAGAAGTCAAAGGCAGATTTCTTCATGAAATTCTCATCCCCGACCGATACAGGGAAAAGCACATTGCAGGAATGAAGCATTTTCTGAAAACAGGCGAAGGGCCGGTGTTGAATAAAACAATTGAATTACCCGCGCTTTGCAAGGATCAATCGGAGTTAGAAATAGAATTGACTATTTCGCCGGCCAGACTGAAGGATGAGTATATATTCATCTCATTTCTTCGCGATATAACCGACAGAAAAAAAGCGGAAGGTGAGATCAGACATTTGAATGCCACGCTTGAGCAGCGTGTCCTGGAAAGAACCAAAGAATTGCACCAAAGCGAAAACAAGTACCGCAACCTTTTTGAGAATAATCCGATGCCATTATGGATCGTTGAATTACCATCGCTCAGATTTTTTGATGTAAATGATTCGGCGCTCCGGCAATATGGTTATAGCCGTCAGGAGTTTCTTTCTATGACTACTTTTGACATTCGCCCGGAAGATGAGAAAATACGCCTTCTTCAGCTAAACCATTCTCCTCCTCTTACTACAAATATTCCTACCCTAAACAGTGGTATCTGGAAACACCTGAAAAAAGACGGAACGATCATCCATGCGGAAGTGTACGTGCATGAGATCACCGTTGACGGAAAGCCAGCCCGTCTTGTTCTTTCCAATGATGTAACGGAAAGAAAAAAGATAGAGATGGAGATAATTAATTTAAACAAGGATCTTGAGCAACGGGTCGCTAAAAGAACTGAAGAATTACAAATCGCCAACAAAGAGCTGGAATCATTTTCCTATTCGGTATCGCACGATTTAAGGGTGCCCCTGAGAGCTATTCACGGGTATTCTCAAATGTTGATAGAGGATTATGAGGTCAAACTGGATGGAGAAGGAAAACGCCTGATCAACAATGTGCAAACCAATGCAAAAAAAATGGGGCAATTGGTGGATGATCTGCTGGAGTTCTCACGCCTGGGAAAGCGGGAATTGAACACCTTGAATGTGGATTTAACCAGCATCGCGGAAGCGGTGATAAATGAACTGACTCATGCCGGAAATGTACGCGCTAAAATAAAGGTCCACTCCCTGGGTAAAGCAAAGGCAGATCCTGCTTTACTCAAACATGTTTTTCAAAACCTGATCGCCAACGCTATTAAGTATTCATCCAAAAAAGAAGACCCGGAAGTTGAAATAGGACTGACCGAAGTAAAAAGCGGGAAAACTTATTTTGTAAAAGATAATGGGACAGGCTTTGACATGGCCTATTACAATAAACTTTTTGGCGTGTTCCAGCGCCTGCACGGGCAGGAAGAGTTCGAGGGCACAGGCGTAGGTCTGGCCATCGTGCATCGTATCATAACACGTCATCATGGAAAAATATGGGCTGACGGAAAAGTGGATGAAGGCGCCACGTTCTACTTTACCCTGGATAGCTCAACGTTAAATGAAAATATATGAAGACTGAAAATACCGTGGAAATCCTTCTGGTGGAAGATAATACGAGCGATGCGGAGCTAGCCATACGTGCTTTGAAAAAAAAGAACCTGGCCAACAATCTCATTCACTTAAAGAATGGCGCCGAGGCGCTTGATTTCATTTTTGGACAGGGAGTATATGCGGGCCGTGATATTAATAACAATCCCAAAGTAATTTTGCTGGATTTGAAAATGCCAAAAGTAAATGGCATTGAAGTGCTTGCCAGAATACGGGCGGACGAGCGGACAAAAAAAATTCCTGTAGTAGTACTCACTTCTTCGAAAGAAGATCCTGACGTGAGTGAATGTTACAGGCTTGGCGTTAACAGCTATATCGTGAAGCCCGTGGATTTTGATAATTTTTTAAAGGCAGTTTCAGAGCTTGGATTTTACTGGCTACTGCTCAATCAGCCCCCTCGTTAAGGAAATGACAAGAGCCATATACTGGATAAGCCTGGCTTTAAAAAATACCGCTGAGCTTGTCCTGTACGCCATTAAGAACAACCTCACTCGCTGCATTCATGAAATGAAAGAGAAATATTGTTAAATCAAAGGACCTTAGTGAGGTTAACATCGTGCAAATACTAATTATTGATGATAATCTTTTTGATAGAGACCTGGTGATTCGGGCTTTAAAAAGTGTGCCAGGGCTTGTGTTCGATCATGCTGTAAATTTTGTGGAGTTCAAACAGAAGTATAGCCCCAACAAATACGCCGCCATTCTCTCCGACTACAATTTACGAGGAGCTTTAGGCACCGATATATTTCTGTACGTTAAAGAATTGGAGCCAGATATTCCGTTCATTATTATATCCGGCGCATTAGGTGAGGAACGCGCGGTTGAGATCTTGCGCATGGGCGTTACAGATTACATTTTAAAAGATAACTTAACCAGGCTTCCGCTGGTGCTGTCGCGCGCGCTGAAAGAAGCGGAAACTCAAAAAGCAAAAAATGAAGGCCACCAAAAACTGATAGAAAGTGAAGAAAAATTCAGAAAAATATTTGAATCCATATCAGACGTATATTTTCAAACGGATAAGAATGGTATTTATACAGTAGTAAGTCCTTCCTGCTTTCACATGACGGGCTATCAACCCAATGAACTTATTGGAAAGCGAGCCGGGTGCTTAAGCAAAAACCCGGAAGATGGAGTAACCCTATTTTCAAAGATTTTACCTAAAGAAAAAAAGGTCACCAACTTTGAAATAATCATAACCGGAAAAAATGGAAAAACAATTATTGCTTCCGCAAATATCAGTTTGATCGTTGATGAAAATGGCAACCCTTCCGGCGCCCAGGGAATATACAGAGATATTACAGAGAAGAAAAAACAAGATGAAGCCTTGATGCAGGCCCAGCTTGCCAGCCGAACCAAAAGCCAGTTCCTGGCAAACATGTCGCACGAGATCCGCACGCCGATGAATGCGATAATAGGATTGAGTCACCTGGCCTTAAAGACGGATTTGACCGCCAAGCAAGCTGACTACCTGAAAAAAATTCTGGGGTCCAGCGAATCCCTCCTGAGAATCATCAATGACATTCTTGACTTTTCCAAGATCGAAGCAGGGAAATTAACGCTGGAAGAAGTCCACTTTGATCTGGAGGAAGTTTTTCAGAAACTGGCAGATGTTATTACGTACAAAGCTCATGGAAAAGGTCTTGAAATTGCTTTCGGAATATCCAGTGATCTGCCGACGCACCTGGTCGGCGACCCGGTACGATTGGAACAGGTGCTCAGCAACCTCTGCAGTAATGCCGTTAAGTTCACCAATGCAGGTGAAGTGGTCGTAAAGGCCGGGTTGGCGGAGGATTACGGTGACAGCGTCAGACTACAATTTGAAGTAACCGACACCGGGATCGGCATAAGCAAGAAACAACTGAGTAAGCTATTTGAACCCTTTACACAAGCAGATGATTCCATTGCAAGCCTGTATGGGGGTACCGGTCTGGGATTGTCCATTATAAAACGCCTGGTCGAATTGATGGATGGAACGGTCTGGGTGAAAAGTGAACCCGGTGCAGGTACCGCATTTTATTTCACCGTCCGGCTGAGAAAACAAGAACAGCAACGAATAATTCCTGTTCCCTCTGTCGATTTGAGGAAACTAAGCGTCTTGCTGGTAGATGACAATAAATCTGCACAGAAGATACTGAAGGAGGCCCTTGAATCCTTCTCGTTTGAAGTGGTTGCCGCCGATTCGGGAATTGAGGCCATTCATTTCTTAAAAAATAATTACGACCATCAACCTGTTAAGCTCGTGCTGATGGATTGGAACATGCCGGAAATGGATGGGCTAAGAGCCGCAGAGATCATCCGGCAGGACAAACAATTGAAAGACGTCCGGATCATCATGATGTGTACCAGTTATGCCAGCGACGAATTATATCAAAAAACGGAAGCGATGGGTTTGTCCGGCATATTGATCAAACCTATACGCTATTCGCAATTGTATGATACGATCATGCGTGCATTTGACATTGGTGTTATAATGCAGCCGGAAAAAGAGCGTGCAGGGATTCAAACAGCCGTCATGCCTGAAAACCGGGGCCATATCTTGCTGGTTGAAGACAATGAAATCAATCAGCAGGTAGTAAGTGAATTGCTTCATGTGTTAGGATTTACGGTGGATATCGCCGACAACGGTGCGGAGGCTTTGAATAAAATAAAAGAGTCCGGATCGCCTTCACGATACAACCTGGTTTTGATGGACCTGCAAATGCCCATCATGGGTGGGTATAAAGCAACCGAAGAAATACTGAAACTTGAAGGGTATAAAAACCTTCCAATTATTGCATTGACCGCAGACGCCATAGCGGGCGTACGGGAAAAATGCCTGGGAGTCGGAATGATGGATTTCATCACCAAACCGATCAATCCAAATCAATTGTCGGAGGTCGTGCACAAATGGATTTAGGGTAACAGCCTTCATAAGTCAAGCCGATAATTAAAACCTGATTTTGTTTTATACCAACCAGAACTGAACACTAACATGAATTTTTTACAAAACCTTTCCATCCGAAGCAAGCTGATACTGGCAAGCATGATACCCCTGATCGGCTTGTTATACTATTTACAAATCAATATCAGGCAGGACCTTGCCAACAAAGAATCTGCGCAAAGCGTTATCGCCGATGTTTATGAAATACAGGAGATTTCCAAAGTCATCCATGAATTCCAGAAGGAACGGGCTTTGAGCCTGGCATTTTATTCCAGCAACGGTTTAAAAGGAAAGGATGCGATGGCGGCCCAGCGGGAATCTACAGACAAAGTCATCTTCGCGTTGAGGAAAATATTGCAGGAACAGAAGAGGTCTATTGAAAATTATGGCGCACTGGACAGCATGGCTGCTATCAGGGCAAAGGTCAATGCTGTACAGGATTTAGAAGATGTTGACCTTTTTTACAACGGCTTCAAAGCCGATCTTTTAAACGAAGTTTCAAGGATACTGCGCGCTTCCAATAACCTGAATCTTAAAAACCGTTTTGAAGAACATTTATTTCTCCTCTACGCCAAGGATTTTATCGCGCAGGTCAGAGGCGAATTGGCAAGCGTAATCTCCTCCGGAAAATTTGAAGGGCTCGATTACGGGAAGTTCGCTTCTGTCAAAGGAAAGCATGAGGTCAATCTCTATAAGTTAAAAAAGATTGCCTCACCCGAACTCAAGGACTTTTTTGAAAGAAAATACAGCGGTCCATTTGTAAGGCAAACCTATACCATTATTGAATCTGCTTTCAATGATCCAACGCTGAATAAATTCCCATATGATTTTGATACCTGGTGGGATGTTTCCTCCAGCAGCGTCAATGCCCTGAAAGAAGTTGAAGATTATTCCATGGGTGTTATCACCCGACAGGCCGAACAGGAGTTGTCTTCTTCTTCGGCCAATGTAGTCCGCAGTATAATCATTGCCGGTTTGGTGATCCTTCTGATATTCGTCATTGTGTATTTTACAATTAAGGGTATTATCCAATCCCTCAACAGTTTAAAAATTGCGGCCGATCAAATGGCAAAGGGTAATGCAGACGTTGTTGTAGATATTAAAATGAAAGACGAAATCGGTGATCTCGCCGGTTCGTTTAACAGGATGATTGTCGCCACCAGGGCATTTTCATCAATAGCAGATACCATCGGTAAAGGTGATTACAGCAAAGCGGTGGAAGTCAGAAGCGAGGCGGACACGCTCGGTATTGCCCTGGACAGGATGAAAACAAATCTTCAGCAACTTTCCAAAGATAACGAGATCAGAACGTGGCTGCTCACCGGCAACAGCGAGCTGAATGATAAAATGCGAGGCGAGAAGGAAGTAAAAACGCTTGCGCAGGATGTGATCATTCAACTGGCTACTTATTTAAAGGCAAAGATCGCGGCTATTTACCTGAAGGAGAACGGCAGACTGGAGCTTGCGGGAAGTTATGCTTTTCATCACCGGAAAGACAATGCGAATGTCTTTAAACCCGGAGAGGGACTGGTCGGTCAGGCAGCGCTCGAAAAAAAACCTATTGTATTCAGTGAAATACCGGATGATTATATCCGGATCAGCTCCGGCCTCGGAAATTCAATTCCTAAAAACATTATCGTCTTTCCTTTTTTATACGAAAATGAAGTGAAAGGTGTAGTGGAATTGGGTACCGCTCATGAATTCTCAGAACTGGATATGCGGTTTCTTCAGCTTGCAGCAGATAATATCGGTATCGCATTTAATGCATCCCAGTCCAGGACGAAGCTGAAGGAGCTTCTTGAAGAAACGCAACGCCAGGCGGAAGAGCTTGAAGTGCAACAGGAGGAATTAAAACAGGCAAACGAAGAGTTGCAGGAAAAAACTGTATTGCTTGAAAAATCGGAAGCAGAGCTGAAAGCCCAGCAGGAAGAATTGCAGCAAACCAATGAAGAGCTGGAAGAAAAGGCCAATATGCTGGAAGAGCAGAAGGAAAGGCTGGAAACGGCCAAGATGGACATTGAAAATAAAGCGCGGGAGCTGGAAGCCACAAGCAAATACAAATCTGAATTTCTTGCCAACATGTCACACGAGCTACGCACACCACTCAACAGTATTCTTATTCTGGCGCAGCTGCTTTCCGAAAACAAGAATAAAGTGCTTGGGGAAAAGGAAGTTGAGTTCGTTAAAAATATCTATAGCTCAGGAACAGACCTGCTACATCTTATCAACGAAATACTGGACCTTTCCAAAGTTGAATCCGGTAAAGTGGAACTGGATGTTGCTGAAGTTTCTTTAGAAGGCATCCGTACAGCAATGAATGCGATGTTCTCTGAAGTAGCAAAGAATAAATCGATCGACTTCACCATCAGCATTAACGGGAAAGCATTAGGCCAGGATATGCTGGTCACTGACAGGCAGCGACTCGAGCAGGTACTCAGAAATTTACTGTCCAATGCTTTTAAATTCACCGACAGGAACGGACGTGTATCCCTGACGGTAGACAAAGCTTCTACCCATATTCCTTTCAGGAGCGCGAAACTGACCGGCGCTCCGGATGTGGTTGCTTTCACCGTAACAGACACGGGGATCGGTATTCCGGATCACAAGCAGGGGATTATTTTTGAAGCCTTTCAGCAGGCGGATGGTTCGACTAAGCGAAAATACGGAGGCACCGGTCTGGGGCTTTCCATCTGCCGCGAGCTTGCCACTGCGTTAGGGGGTGAGATCCATCTGACCAGCGAGGAGGAAAAAGGCAGCTCTTTTATCCTCTACCTTCCTTTGCAATTTAATGAGACGCACGCCGTGTCCGGAACAAGACCAATTGAAATAAAACAAAAGCGGATACCCATTCCGGCTGAAAAGAATATTGATATACCTTATCAGGCTGAAAGTGTCGCTGATGACCGGTACACGATCCTTGAAAATGATAAAGTGATACTGATCATCGAGGATGACATCGCTTTTTCAAAGGTGCTTCTCGATTTTGTCAGGGAGCGGCATTATAAAGGTATTGTTGCCCACCAGGGGAATACAGGTTTAAGCTACGCCCGCCATTATAAACCCGATGCGATCATGCTGGATATGAAGTTACCTGTCATGGATGGCACCGAAGTATTAAAACACCTGAAAAGTGATCCGGAACTGAGGCATCTTCCTGTTCAGATCATTTCAGGATATGATCTGCGGAAAGAAGGTATAGAATCCGGCGCTTTTGATTTTGTACAAAAACCCGTGTCGAAAGATTCGCTTCAACAGGCGTTTGACAGGGTCGAAGACTTCATCAGCAGGAAGCTGAAACGATTGCTGATTGTGGAAGACAATCAGCAACAAAACAAAGCTATCCGCGAACTTATCGGAAACGGGGATGTGAAAAGCTTTTCCGCCTATTCCGGTAATGAAGCCATGGAAATCCTGAAAAAAGAAAAGTTCGATTGCATCATCGTAGATCTGGGGCTTCCGGATATGATTGGATTTGATCTGCTGAAAAAGATCAAAGCCGATGAACAGATCAATAAAATTCCGATTGTCGTTTATACTGGGAAAGATCTGTCGAAAGAGGAGAGCAGTCTTCTGAATAAATTAGCCAACACTGTGGTGCTGAAGACCGTTCACTCAATGGAGCGGTTACTTGACGAGACAACCTTATTCCTGCATCGGGTGGAATCCAGGCTTCCGCAGGAGAAACAAAATATTATCCGCAAACTGCATAAGACTGATGAAGTTTTGAAAAACAAAACCGTGCTGGTGGTGGATGATGATATCAGGAACATTTATTCCCTCACCAATGCATTGGGAGAAGAGGGCTTGAACTGCCTGATCGCGGAAAACGGGAAGGCTGCTGTAGAAATGCTCAAAGAGAATCCCGGTGTTGATATTGTTCTCATGGACATTATGATGCCGGAAATGGATGGTTATGAGGCCACCAGGGAAATCAAAAAAATGAACAAGTTTGAAAAGCTGCCCATCATTGCACTGACTGCAAAAGCCATGAAGGGAGATCGGGAAAAATGCCTGGCGGCAGGGATGTCGGACTACATTTCAAAGCCTGTAAATGTTGACCAGCTTTTGTCTTTAATGCGGGTATGGTTGTACCAATAGAGGCGAAGTAAAACATGAATTGAATATATTGTGGTATTACCGTGAATTTTATGGTAAAACAGGAAAGGTGTTTTCAAATCAGTATCCACAAAAATAAGGGTAGAACCCAATATTGTTAAACTGAAAGATGAATTTCAACACCAGGGAATTCAGGGATCTGCTGGAATCAATCCGTTTTGTATATGGATATGATTTTACCGAGTATGCGGAGGCGTCTGTAAAAAGGAGGGTAGAGCATTTCATGGCCAAACATGAGATCGACGCCCTTGACAAGCTGGCAAAGCTTTTGTTAAAAGATGAGCATTTTTTTGAAAGCTTCATTCAGGAAGTTTCCGTAACGGTTACTGAAATGTTTCGCGATCCGTTTTTCTATAAGGGGATCCGTGAAAAAGTCATGAAACGCCTGGCAACTTATCCCTTTATCAAAGTGTGGGTGGCCGGTTGCGCTACCGGAGAAGAAGTGTATTCTATGGCCATTGTGCTGAAAGAAGAAGGTTTACTTGACCGGACTATCATTTATGCGACTGACATCAATCAAAAGTCATTACAGACTGCGCGGGAAGGTATTTATCCGATCGGCCATATGAAAATGTATACTGCGAATTATATTAAATCCGGGGGCCAGAATTCATTTTCATCCTATTACCAGGCGAAGTACGATTCTATTTTATTGGATAAATCAATCAGGCAAAATATTGTTTTCGCACCGCATAATCTCACGATCGATAAATCTTTCAATGAATTCCAGCTGATCACCTGCCGCAACGTGATCATCTATTTTAATCAGCAACTTCAGAACAGGGTTATCAATTTATTTTATGAGAGTCTCTGCACGTTCGGGTTTCTGGGATTGGGCAACAAAGAATCAATGCTGTTTACCGATAAAAAAAACTGTTTTGAGGAGATCGATAAAAAACAAAAAATATACATAAAAAAGATTGTATAAAATGATTTGACCCTGATTTGTGGTAAGCAGGAAAGGTGTTTATATATATATATAAATGAAAGCGCTGCCTTGCAGATGGTGGAACCAAATAAAATTTTAGCTAACTAAACTATAATAACAACCTATTGAGTATGTACCAGGCTGTTGTAATCGGTGGGTCCGCAGGAGGATTGCATGCGCTTTTTGTTATTCTGGAAGAATTGCCTGCTGATTATCCGATCCCGATCATTGTGGTTCAGCACAGGACTAATGACTATAGCGACTTGTTTGAACAGGTTCTGCAATACAAAAGTAAGATCAGGATTAAACAGGCTGATGAAAAAGAAGAGATCAGGGCTGGTGTGGTGTATGTGGCGCCGCCCGGTTATCATTTACTGGTAGAAAGCGATGAAACCTTTTCCCTTTCCTCGGATATGCGCGTAAAATACAGCATGCCTTCTATTGATGTTCTGTTTGAATCGGCCGCACAGGTGTTTAATAAAAAACTAGTCGGAATTATTTTAACCGGGGCAAGCAATGATGGCTCGGCCGGAATCACAGCCATTAAAAACAATATGGGACTTACGATCGCGCAGCATCCGGAAGAAGCACAATTTCCTTACATGCCTCAGTCAGCCATTGATACCGGGGCGATTACATTTATCTGGACCGTCAAAGAGATCCAGCAATTTTTAAAAGAACTTCCATTAAAGTTAAGCCATACAAAATGAAAAATGTTGATGAGCAGCAAACGGCTACCCTTTTACTTGTGGATGACAAACCAGCGAACCTGCTGGCGCTGAAAAGTCTGCTGGAAAAACAAGGACGGATAATTCTTCAGGCGATGAATGGAAACGATGCTTTAAAAATTGCTTTAAACAAACCCGTAGATCTCATCATACTAGATGTACAGATGCCCGACTTGGATGGTTTTGAAGTGGCACAGTTCTTAAAGTCGAACAAAAAGACCAAAAACATTCCCATCATTTTTGCTTCTGCCGAAAAGACCGAGCATCAATCGATGATGAAAGGATTCGAAGAGGGCGCTATCGATTACCTGTCCAAGCCGTTAAACCCGGAAATTACAAAAGCCAAGGTATCAGTGCTCTTAAAAATACAACAGCAGAAAAAAGAGTTATTGGAAAAGAACTCATCGCTGGAAAAATCCGCCCTGCTCATTAATAACTCTGCTGATATCATAGGAATCGTGGATGGCGTAACCCTTAAAATCGAAGAGATCAATCAGGCATTCTCTGTCCTGTTAGGATATCCCCGGGAAGAGATACAAGGGACTTCGCTTGTTTTTTTTCTTGACAACGAAGACAGAACACGGATACAGCATTTGAGCACCTTTAAAAAAGAAAGGCTTTCGTTTGAAACACGGGTTTATTGTAAAAACAGAAGCACCAAATGGCTCGACTGGAATGTAGTGGTAAAAGCCGATAAATGGTATGTCAATGCCCGCGACATCACTGAGATTAAAGAGGTGGAAAAGGTCAGAAATTATCTGGCCACCGTTGTCAAACAATCAAATGATGCAATTTATATCCACGACTATGAAGGCAAGATCATTTCATGGAATGAAGGCGCGGAGAGGATTTATGGCTATTCAGAAAGTGAAGCCCTCAGGATGAAGGTATGGAATATTATTCCTGATTTTCTTCAGCCGGACACGCAGGATATCTTTACTCAAATTTTTGCCGGTGAAAAGGTCCAGTCCCTTGAGACCAAACGGGTAACCAAACACGGGAAATTTGTTGATGTTATGTTTTCCGCCTCCGTCATCACCGATCCCGGCAGTCAGCAGAAGTCCATCGCCATCACAGAAAAAGATGTTACACAACAAAAAATTGCTGATGAGCGGATCCGGCTGCTGAACAGCGACCTTCAGCGAAATGTGCTTCAGCTGGAAGAAACCAATAAAGATCTGGAATCATTTTCTTATTCGGTATCCCATGATCTAAGGGCTCCCCTTCGGGCAATTAATGGTAATGCAAGAATTCTTGAAGAAGATTACCTTGATAAACTGGATGAGAATGCAAAGAAGGTGCTTGGCAACGTTAACAGCAATGTTAAAAGAATGGATCGTTTGATCGAGGACCTGCTTGCTTTTTCCAAAATAGGCAAAAAAGAAGTGCTAAAATCCCGGATCGATACAGAATCACAGGTAAAAAGCGTTATTGCCGATATCGGCAGCGTTGTGCAGCGTAAAGCAGATATTACGGTCAATGAATTGCTCCCCGCTTTTGGCGATCCTTCCTTATTGACCCAGGTATGGACAAACCTCATATCCAATGCGGTTAAATATTCCGGCAAAACAAAAAGTCCTAAGATTGAGATCGGTTCCATTACAGAGGAGGATAAAATTGTTTATTATGTTAAAGATAACGGGGCGGGTTTTGATATGAAGTATGCTGAAAGATTATTCGGCGCCTTTCAACGATTACATGACCAATCTGAATTTGAAGGAACGGGTATTGGTTTGGCCATAGTGAAACGGATCATTACAAAACACGGAGGGCAAATCTGGGCAGAGGCAAAGCCGGATGAAGGTGCAACATTTTATTTTACGATTCCGAAAGAAGGTTAAAATTCCCCGAAGGGGCCAGCATGCACGGTTCAAAAATTTGACCACCCAAATTTATCAAATAAATTTGGGTAAGGGATAGCCTAAAGGAGGAGGGGATCTTCTTTTGTTCGTTCGCTTTTAGTACGGTCAAAATCTCCTATCGCTGTCCTCAAAGTGAATGTAAATTTCGCCATTAGGGCTTCGGGTTGGGGGATTGGTTCACTCTCGCGCACATGCCTGGGCTTCAGTTCGCAATGACGAAGGAGCGTTATGTACTTTCATCGCCTTCCGGATACTCCAATCTGTGTTTTCAGGGACAATGGTATTTGTTACTGCGCCGAGTCGTTTAATTTCCATTTCAACAATATCTCCGGGTTGTAACCACTGCTCCTGAAAATCCGGATCCTCAATTTTTCGGTTCCATTTAGTTCCAAAAAACATCCGGTGCCAACCGTGCCACTTCCAATAACATCGCCCGGATACAGGTCAACTCCGTAAGATGCCCGTTGAATAATCTCCGCAAAGGTCCAGTGCATGTCAGCCATATTTCCTTTGCTTACCTGGATGCCGTTTACACAGCATATCATTTCGAGATTCCAGTTCCTCCCGATATGATTATCTTTTGGCAGGACTTCAGATTGCTGCAGTTCGTCGAGCGTGACCAACGATCGGCGCTCCGGGTTCCAGCAAGACCATGCTTGCCCGCCGAATCCCTACGATACTTCCACCCCTGACGCTCCATGAATCGCTTGAGACAACCCGCGTCTATAGCATAGCAGGACAGTTGAAAAACAAACGAGGCCTGATGATCCACCGTCCCTTTCGCGCGCCTCATCATACCATCAGCGATACCGGCTTGGTGGGTGGCGGAACCATTCCCAGGCCCGGCGAAATATCTCTTGCACACAATGGCATTCTCTTCCTGGACGAGTTGCCGGAATTCAAGCGCGCTGCATTGGAGGCGCTTCGGCAACCGCTGGAGGAACGTAACGTCACCATTTCAAGGGCGAAGATAACGCCATAAGATTCGCTATTTAAGGTTTACCTGATAATCAGTATGATTTTGAAGCCCCGGCAGGGATTGTAAATCTTTTGTAACAAGTTGATTTGCAATTGAAAACAGAAGCGAGGAACATCAAACTCACCTAATCGTTCACCCGTAAGTCAATGAAGTAATCACGCGCCTTGTGATTCTTGATTCAATTTAGTTGACCTTAATAAAATAACAAGCGAGGGATTGAATCTTTGATTTTTTATTTCACCGGAAACGAGGGCTTGAGGACGTAATTAGGACATGCTGGTGAAGAAGGAATTCATGAGATGTTGAGAGGAGCAAGCAATGTTTTCGCTACGCTAAACGGATTCCGTCACTCACTTCGTTCGGAGGCTGCACTAGATGAAGCGCCCTCAATGACATATACCCTTTATTACCGTGTCATGGTTGCTGTTTCGTCCTCCGTCCTATTCCTCATTTTCTTTGCAACGAATTCATAATTTACCAACAATAAATATCCAACTGCCAAATTAATTGCGCTGACGGCCCAGTCGAATTTGTCCTGCATTGTGTATTCTAATCCAATGTTCTTTCCTTTAAAAGCAAATAGCGAATGACTGAGAAAGCCGGGAATGGTATTGAGCATCAATAATCCACCGATTATGAAGGTCCCAATTTTTATTATATCAGCTGATTTAAGGTTTCCCAATTCGATTCGATTGTCGTCAAAGCCCCTGTCAAGCCTAAGTGCGTGCACAACCTTGTCCGCTTTGAATACAAGCAATACGAATAGACCTCCTATTGCCGCGGCTGCGATCATTATCCAAAGAATTGATACTACATCAATATCCATTAAAGCAAATGAAATATTGCTGGGAATCACCGAGAAAACTGATGTTACCAATGAAAACAAACCAAACAATCTGATTGTTACTATGAAGAAGTCCTTTTTTGTCATTGTCTGTATTTTTTTGAGATGCATGCTAACGGTCAGTATATAAAGCGCATGCGGCTTAAAGACTGCTTCATCATCGGCCGTTGATAATGGAGTTACTAGCAGAATTTATCATTACAAAATGAACCCGCATATGATTTATTATAATGTTGTGTGGCGTATCAATTCCAGTCCCTTGAGTATACAAACCAGTTATCGTTAACCCGCTCAACTTCTAAATATTCGTCGTCTTCTTGCAGAACCTTTTCTTTATCGGCAACATATCTTAACCCATTTAACATTGATTCGAATTCCACACAGTCTTCACAATCAAAGACACTGGATATTTGTCCGAGGTTGTGTTTTTTCAGAAAGTCAAAATAAAATTCATAATCCTCCACTGTGATATCGCTTTTTTCTAGAACTTCATCCCTCGAGTTAAGATATATTTTAATTTTCAAGGAATCGTCCCAGCTTTCCCATTTTTTACTTTGCGAAGGACAGTTAGACCATCCATTGATAGATTGACACAGACTATTGTCATAGTCGGAGTAAATCGAAATCCAGTCTATACGTTCCTGCCTTAAAAAATCCTGAGCAATAGACTCAAATACACCTTTGTTCCTTTCTAACTCCGTCTTTAAATCATTCGTACTCACTCCACCACACGAGCAAAGAATAATTACCATAAGGATAAATACTGCTCGCATTCTTTTGATTTTGTGCCACACAACGTTTAAATATTAGCTATGGCTTATATTTCCTTGTTACAACCGGCATGGATTTCAGCCTAAGGCTCGCATTCCCTAAGAGAGCCAGAAAACCCACCGTTAGCCAGTATCTGAATATAAAGTGTAATACGCGCATTAACAAATTAACCAAAAATGACCTCCTTGTTCATGCCCTAAAACCCGAGTTCCGAGGCTGGCAAAATCGAATGCGCTAGCATTTATACATCTTGCTCCGTACCTGCTCCGTACGGTGGTTCATTGGCATAAACTGTGTTTAATTGTTCTTATATGAGCTTAATTGAAGTTGATTGAACTTCGGTGCCCCAATCTATTTTGAATCTGCCGGGAGTTATATTTATGCATCGAACTTGTAAACAACCTGGTATGCCTTATTTTCTATCCATGCTGGCGCGTCTTGATTATGTTTTGCGTATAATGCTAGTCCATTCATCAGATTCTTCTTTGCTTTAGCGACTGTCGCACCTGCACCATACACGCCTTC